>JADFWI010000238.1 GCA_015222985.1 Pseudomonadota bacterium
CGTTCGCTTCACGGACAACCTCGCCAATGTCCCGGCTGATCAGCGGTCACAGGTTGATGAATATGAGGACCCCCTTTATCCGTCAAGCCAAGAGAAGAGGACCGAAGTGGAGGCAGACGAAAAACTGGCCCGCGAAAAGACGGATCAACCGGCCCAAGCAGGGCACCCCCCAAAAGAACCTCTGATCGAAAGAATGAAGAGCGATGCTGCGGCGCAGAAACTGAAAGAGACCGGAGCGAGGTTACGAGAAGAATATGAGGCTCTCATGGAGGAAAGAGAACAACTCGACAAAATATCAACGATACGCATGACACCAGCCGCGCGCAAAGAACTTGTCGAGAAAATAACGGGCTTTAACGCAAGAATTAGAGACTACGACAAAAGAAAAGAAGCATATAACAAAGAAGCTCAAGCCCACAATGCCAGCATAAAAGATGCACGGAGGACCCTTTTACCCAAGGAGCAGCCAACAGATTGAGAAATTAGAAGCGACGCCACCATGACTGAAAGGCCGCGCCTAATCATCATTTCAGGCCCTACCTGCGTTGGTAAGACCCGTACGGCCATTGCCCTGGCCGAGCCCCTTGCAGGCGAGATCATCAGCGCTGATGCCATGCAGGTTTACAGGCATATGGATATCGGCACGGCAAAGCCCACCGAACAAGAACGAGATCGCGTGCAACATCACTTGATTGACGTAGTGGACCCTGACGAATCCTTCAGTGCAGCCCGGTTCAAGTCCATCGCAGAGCCTTTGATTGGAGAGCTGCATGAAAAAGGGCTCCCTGTTTTTGTGGTTGGCGGCACAGGTCTCTATATCAAGGCCATTACCCAAGGGCTCTTCAGGGCCCCAAGAACGGACGAGGCTATCCGGAAAAGGCTGCGAGCCGAGGCTGGCGCCAGCGGCTCACGGGTGCTCCACAAGCGCCTTCAGGCAGTCGATCCAGTGGCCGCGCTAAACATCCACCCCAACGATGCCTATCGTATCATACGGGCACTGGAGATCTTTGAAGTCACTGGAAAGCCCCTTTCTGAACATCACCGTGCCCACGGCTTTTCGGACAATCCCTACCGAACGCTCAAGATCGGCCTTCTCGTGGATCGCAACATCCTGTATGATCGAATCAACAAGCGTGTGGACGAGATGCTTGCGTCAGGATTGCTGGAAGAGGTAAAAGGGTTGCTGGACAAAGGGTACAGCCCTCGCCTTAAGTCCATGCGCTCTATAGGCTACCGCCACATGACAGACCATTTGCAGGGGAAGGCCACATGGGACGAAACCATAGACCTTTTCAAGCGTGATACCCGCCGCTATGCAAAGCGACAGTTGACATGGTTCAGAACAGATCCGGAAATCGAGTGGATCAAGCCGTCAGACGTTGACGTCATGCGAAAAAAGGTGGTAGGGTTCTTGACAAGATAGGTGCTCGGCCCGTAATCTCCATGATCCGCACGAAGGGCCGGAGAAACTGAACACAGTAACCGGTCATCGATCATCTGCCATGGCAACTACTGCTTTAGAAAGATTACGACGACTGCTGAGCCTTTTTTCGCGTGAAGATCGTCTGTTGATCATCATCAACGCAGACCCGGATGCCATGGCCAGCGCCATGGCTTTGAAACGCCTTTTATGGCGGCAAGTGTCTGCCACCTGTATCGCCCATGTGAATACCATCAGTCGACCTGACAATCTGGCCATGATCCGGCTCCTTAAGCTGGATCTCATCCCCTTTGAAAAGGTGTCCCCAGAGCAATTCACACGCTTTGCTATCGTCGATTCCCAACCATCACACTACGAGGAGCTTGAGGGCATCGGTTTTGATGTCATCATTGACCACCATCCTGCCAGCGGCGATGAGGCCACCTTCGTCGACATACGCCCGGAATACGGGGCCGTATCCACCATCATGACCCAGTATCTGCGGGCTGCCAAGATAAAACCCTCTGTAAAGCTCGCCACCGGGCTCTTCTACGGCATCAAGACAGACACAAGCAACTTTGAACGAAAGTCCGTCATGGAAGATGTGAATGCCTTTCAATTTCTCTTTCGTTACGTAAACGTGCATATAGCAAGGAGCATTGAGCAGGCGGAACTTACCCTGGATTCTCTGAAATACTACCGGAGAGCGTTGGAAGCGATGCGCGTGCAAAAGCACCGTGTCCATGTGCACCTGGGGCCTGTGTCAAACCCTGATGTATGCGTGTCCATTGCAGATTTCTTTATGAAGATTCATGATATTGCCTGGACTGTTGTGTCTGGCACCTATCAGGGCCGGTTGGTCATTATTGTCAGAAACGACGAGATTCGAAAGAATGCTGGCAGGCTATTGAGTAACGTTTTTGGGCACTTGGGCACCGCCGGAGGACACAAGGGAATGGCCAGGGCCGAGATCCCTCTGGAGAACCTGGAAGGTGTGGTTCAATACAAGGATGACAAGGTAATGTCTCGATGGATTGCCAGACAGCTAGACAAACACACGTAGGCATGAAAGCGTAGGCGTTCACAGGTTCAGAGTTCACCCGCCTGCGGGCCATAGCCTACGGCGGAGAGCCCCGCTCAGGGTTACCTGAAAGCTACACTTATCACTTGTTCAACAGATTCCTGATGGCAACAAGTTCCTCCCTGAGCTGCTCAATGGTGAAGGGTTTGCTGTCGCGCGCGGCGAGGCCGTCATCTCTTTGGCGCTCCTTGAGATGCTGTTTTGCGCCAGCTATGGTATATCTTTTTTCGTAGAGCAACTCTTTAATCTCCAAAATGGTCTCTATATCACGTTTCCTGTAAAGGCGTTGCCCTGAGCGAGACCTGGCAGGGCTGATCCTTGAGAACTCCGTCTCCCAGTACCGCAGTACATACGGCTCAAGACCGGTTACAGCGCTAACCTCACCGATCCTGAAATACCGTTTTGCGGGTATCTCGGCCTCTATGGGCCTCATTGATTCGCTCCTTCAGCACCTGGCTGACCTTGAAACTCACTACTTTCCTGGCAGGAATTGTCATGCCCTCGCCTGTTTGCGGGTTCCTCCCCTGCTGTGTCTTTCTTTCACGGACAGCGAATTTTCCAAAGGCCGAAATCATGACCGGCTCCCCACTTGTCAAGGAGCTTTTGACTAACTCAAGGGCTGCATCAACAATCGCCGCGGTCTCTCGCTTCGGAAAGCCGACTTTTTCGTAAATCGCCTCAACGATACTTTTCTTGTTCATATTTGATTATTCGTTTCTCGGTCTACCCTGCTGGCAGCTCGGCCTTAAACTGTCGCAGGGTCTTCTGGGTAACGGCTGCGTGAATGCTGTTGACCTCGCTATCAGTAAGATTTCTTTCAAAAGAACGATACGTTAACCTCAAAGCCATGCTCTTTTTCCTCGCCGGGATTGGAGAGCCTTTATAGACATCAAATATCTCCACGCCATCGATCAGCTCCTGGCCCAGGCCTTCAATGAAATCCAAAACACTCTGGGCCTCAACAGCATCATCTACAATCAAGGCGATATCCCGCGCAGTGGCCGGAAACCTGGATATCGGCTTTGCGCGTATTTCCTCGAAACAGAGACAGACAACCTCTTCAAAGTTCAGGTCAAGGCAATAGGCCGGTTGCTTCAATTCAAAGTTGTGCAAGACCTGACCGGTCACTTCTCCCACTGTGCCCACTGATTTCTTGCCTGAATACACCTCAGCGGCATGGCCGGGTCTCAGGTAAGGATGACCCGGACCCTTCAGTGCCCTAAAGCTCACATGGGGAATATTCAAAGCTGCACACAAGGTATCAACGATCCCCTTGATATCATAAAAACCCAGCTTTTCTTCCTGGACATTCCATGTGCTATTGTGCTTCGCCCCGGTCCAAAGGCCGGATATCATCTCCACCTCTTCAGGAAGTTCATCATGGCCGGTCTTCAAAAAGATTCTGCCCAGTTCAAAAATCCTCAGGTTCTCATTTCGCTGCGTGCTATTTCTAAACATAGTAGTCAGCAGGCCTGGAAGCAACGAGGTCCTCATGACGCCAAGCTCTTCGGTGAGGGGGTTGACGATAGACACCATCCGCCGACGCGGGTCGTTATCTGCGAGCAGAAGCCTGTCACAGGCATCTTCGCCTATGAAACTGTACGTTACAATCTCCGAGAACCCACAGCCGGCAAGGACGTGGCGGAGCAGATCCCTCACCCGAAGCCGTTTTTCCTGTTCCTTGGCCACCACATGCGACACAGGTTGGGTGGTGGGAATCTTATTGTAACCACTCAACCGCGCCACCTCCTCCATGAGATCCTCTGGACGTTCGATATCCACACGGCAAGTTGGCGGCGCCACCTTGAGCCTATCTTCATCCAGGACCTCGACCTCAAACTCAATGGATTCCAGGTGAGAAATAATCGCGTCCCGGCTTAATCCAGTACCCAGGAGCCGGTTCGTACGATCCACGCTGAGTTCTATCACCCTTTCAGGAATTGGCCGAGGGTAAACATCAATGACGCCGGCAGCTAGCTTCCCACCTCCCATCTGAACCATGAGTTGAGCTGCCCGATCCAAGGCTCTTACTATCCCTTCAGGGTCTACGCCCCTTTCAAACCGGTGTGACGATTCGGTGCTCAAACCGAGCCTCTTGGCGGTACGCCTGATGGTGATTGGATTAAAATAGGCGCTTTCAATAAGCACGCGAGTCGTATCATCTTCAATTTCCGATTCAAGCCCGCCCATGATTCCGGCCAGGGCCACAGGCCCCTTGCCGTCGCAGATCATGAGCGCTTCATCTGTAAGGTTGCGTTCCGTGCCGTCCAGGGTCGTAAAGATCTGCCCCTCTTTCGCTGTTCTTACAACGATACGATGTTCGGCCAAGCGGTCGAAATCAAAGGCATGCAAGGGTTGACCAGTCTCCATTAGGACAAAATTGGTCACATCCACCACGTTGTTGATGGCCCGGAGCCCCACGGAATTCAACCTGTCTCGTAGCCAGAAAGGAGAGGGGGCTATGTGGACCTCTGTGACGAGCCGCGCGGCATACCGAGGACAGTGATCGGGGACTTCGATGGTCACTGACGCAAACTCCTCAATGGGTGTTTCGCCTGATGGGAGCTTCACCTCCGGGTAATTCAACGGCACGCCAAGAATGGCTGCCACCTCACGGGCTATGCCAATGACGCTGAGACAGTCAGAACGATTTGGTGTAAGGTCAAACTCGATGACCGTATCTGAGAGGCCAAGGGCCGCGGCAACCCCCCTGCCTGGTACGCTTGACTCAGGCAGAACAAGGATGCCGGATCTGTCCGTTCCAAGGGTAAGCTCTGCTTCAGAACACAACATGCCTTCTGAAACTCGTCCCCGGATACGACCGGCTTCAATCGTATCGCCTGAAGGAAGCTGAGTCCCGGGAAGCGCTACCGGCACCAAGTCGCCCTTCTTGATATTGGAGGCTCCGCAAACGATGGACTTAACTCCCGCGCCTACATCCACTTTGCACACGGAAAGTGTGTCGGCATCAGGATGGGGTGTTATTTCAACAAGACGTCCCGCCACAACGCCATCCAGATAAGCATATCGATCTGAAAGGGCGTCCACCTCCAGTCCGGCCATGGTAAGAGCCTCGGCAAGCTCAACCACATCCACATCGACAGTTACATAATCCTGAAGCCAGCTTAGACTAACTTTCATGGGTCAAAGGTCTACTTATGGAGGTTACTGGTTGACTTGTCTCTGATCAGTCGTCACTTGTCAAAACTGTTCAAGAAATCTGATATCGTTTTCGTAGAACTTTCTGATATCGTCAATACCGTACTTGAGCATTGCAATACGCTCGATACCCATGCCAAAGGCAAAACCAGTGTAACGGTCCGTATCATAACCCACCATCTCAAATACTGCAGGGTGCACCATGCCGGCGCCCAGAACTTCCAGCCATCCGGTATGGGAACAGACCCGGCAGCCTTTGCCGCGGCAAATCACACACTGTATGTCGACTTCAGCGCTAGGCTCCGTGAACGGGAAAAAGCTGGGACGAAAGCGCAGGCTGGTTTCTTCGTCAAATATTTGATGGACCAGTGTGGTCAGTATCCCCTTCAGGTCACCGAATGAAATATTTTCTCCTACCATCAGCCCCTCTATCTGGTGAAACATTGGCGTGTGAGAAACATCAGAATCGACGCGGTAGACCTTGCCTGGCGCAATGATACGTATCGGTGGTGATCGCTTTTCCATGACGCGGATCTGGATGGGGGAAGTATGGGTTCGCAAGACCACGTCATCCGAAATATAGAAGGTGTCTTGCATGTCACGGGCAGGATGATCTTTGGGAATGTTGAGGGCCTCAAAGTTGTAGTAATCGAGTTCCACGTTAGGGCCCTCAGCAATCTCAAAGCCGAGTCTCAGGAAGATCTCGGAAATCGCCTGTGTCACTTGCGTAATTGGATGTAAACGCCCTCTGGCAAAGGACCGCCCAGGTAAAGTAACGTCCAGGCCGCCTGAAGGCTCTTTGCTGTCAGCGTCGAGTCTTTCGATGGCCTCCCTGAAGGCGACCTCCAGCCTTGTCTTGACCTCGTTGGCAAGCCTCCCCGCCTCAGGCCGATCCGCGGCGGGCACGGTCGAAATCCCTCGCAGACATTGTGTCATCACGCCTTTGCGCCCCAGGTACCGAGTTCGCAAGAGGTTGACTCCTTGCCGATCGCTGGTTGCCTCCAGGCTCTTCAAGGCTTCCTGTTCTGTTTTCTTCAGTTCCTCCTTCATTAGCGACAAATATCTATGCGTTTTCCAGTGACAGAACTTCCGATTGTCCGGTTCCCGATCTACGAAGCAGCGCCTGCGGCCATGACCGCCAATTCAGAAAAGGCTTTTGGATCTGAAACGGCCAGCTCCGCCAGTATTTTTCGATCAATCTCCACGCCTGCGCGCTTCAATCCATTGATAAGCCTACTGTAAGAAAGATCGTTAAGGCGTGCCCCTGCGTTGATCCGGGCTATCCACAGTCTTCTGAAGTCACGTTTTCGGGTCCTTCGATCCCTGTATGCATACTGAAGGGCCTTGTCTACGGCATCGGCTGCTGTGCGATACAGCTTGCTGCGACCGCCGCGATAACCCTTAGCGAGCTTTAATATCTTTTTTCGCCTCCTTCTGGCCTTAAATCCTCGTTTGACTCGCATGACTAGTACCTCCTTGGAGTACGTTTTTGACCCTCTTGCCTAAGAGCTGGGTCAAAAATTGAATAATTCAGGAACCTGCCTCGCCGGCAGGCGGGTTGGCGAAATTGCATCTAATCCCATAATCGCCAAATTCTTGAATCCCTGCGATGTTTTCAAGCCGTATAGGCGCAATCCTTAAATTCTTCAATTATTTGTGCGTAATGAACGACTCATACGTAAGGAATCAAGCGTTTAACCATAGCAATGTTGGTTTTGTCCACCGTGCCCGGCTTTCTCAGGGTCCGCTTCCTTTTTGTCGTCTTCTTCGTTAAGATGTGGTTTGCATGGGATTTTGAAAACCTTATTTTTCCTGTTCCCGTGACCTTAAAACGCTTTGCAGCGCCACGGTTTGTCTTCATCTTTGGCATTGTATTTGTCCTCTCATCTCTGTTTCCCAATTTCAAACGTCAAGGCGGTGAGTTGCTCATCCTATAGCAAAAAAAACCCCCTTGGCTGAAATAGAGCGCCATTGCTTCGAATACGGGAATCCCTTCGCGATCCTCTATGGTCCCGCCTTAGGCGGGTTTCGCCGTCCATTTGATGACTCTCTACGAGTTCATCAAAAAGGGATTTCCTATGCAATCGAGTGAAATAAACTCGTCTTGGAGCAATAATCTGTCAAGGCATGATTTTTCGCATCCGAAAGAGGGGGTCTGCTGGAAGTTATCTATGGGCAAGAATCATGAACATCTGGCGGCCCTCTCGCCTCGCATCTTGCTCCACACTGGCGAAGTCCGATGTCTCGTCAGCTATTCGTTTGAGTAGTTCCGATCCACGCTCTGTGTAAGCCAGTTCCCTTCCTCTGAACATGATCGAAACTTTCACCTTATCCCGATTTTCCAAGAACCGTTTGATCTTTCGCAGCTTCACCTGGAAATCATGCTCGCCGGTCATGGGACGGAATTTTATCTCTTTGATTTGATAACCCGACGACCGCTTCCTGGACTCTTGAGTCTTTTTGCTCTGTTGGTACTTATATCGACCATAATCCATGATCCGACAAACCGGCGGATTGTCCTGAGGGGCAACCTCAACCAAGTCCAACCCTGACTCTTCTGCAATTCCCAGAGCCTCCCTGAGCGGCACAACCCCCAGTTGGTCGCCGTCAGCACTTATCAGCCTAACCTCTTTGGCCCGAATCCTTCGGTTAACATTAACGCGCTTTGCTATGTGCTTCACCTCCCTGATGGTTCATGATTCACAAACTTAAAAAATATACTAAAAATAGGGCTTTTACGCAATACCTTTCTTTCTAACCGACAAAGATGGGACGCCTGGCAATATCTTGAGGCAAGGGAAGCTCAAGAAACGGTTTTCCTTTCATCTGAGGTTCAATTTCAGCTAAGAGCTCAGGCAGAGTCATCTTTCTCTGGGCCCCGTCTCTGGTTCGAACATTCAAATACCCTCCAGCCACTTCTTTTGCTCCAACAACCAGAATGTAGGGGATCCATTCTCTTTCTGCCTCCCTTATCTTGCGTCCCATGCTGCTATCGCGATCGTCATAGTCGATTCTATAGGGGATGCCCGACAAAATCTCTCTACATGCCTTATCGAATTTTTCAGAGACCGGAATTATACGCAACTGGACAGGAGCAAGCCAAAAGGGGAAGGCGGCCTTCTGCCCTCTTTTCATACGTATGGCTTGGGTCTCCAGTATGGCATAAAGCACCCTGTCGACAGAACCAGATATAGAGGCATGCAAGAGAAGCGGGTGCTGTTTCTCCCCGCTCTCGTCAACATAGGTTATGTCAAATCTCTCAGGATTCTCAACATCTATCTGCACTGTTGACAGGCAGGCCGCTTTGTCCAGGGCGTCGATGAAGTTGAACTCAAGCTTTGCAACAAAGTAAAACGAGCGCTCCTCCCAAAGTTCAATCAAGGCAGGCCGTCCACAGCGGGAAACGAGATCTTGGACAAAAGGCTTATTCTGTTCAGCGAAATCCCGGACAAACCTGATGGCCACCTCGAAATCAAGGCCAAAGCCTTCCAGACATTCAATGGCCAGGTCGGCCTGGCGGACGAACTCCTCTTTGGCCTGCTCCATATCCTTGGCTAACGTATGAAGGTCCGGCATGGTGAACGTTCGCAGGCGTTTTAGGCCAGCCAGTTCTCCTGATTGTTCACGCCTGAATGAATAATGGGTTAACTCATAGAGTTTGCACGGCAGATGGTGATGAGAGATCTGCATGTCATGCTGAATCAGGTATTGGCCAAAACAAGCTGCAAACCGGAGAAAGTATTCCTTCTGATCTGAAAGGAGCACATATTGTCGAGCCGGAAACCGCTGCAGGTACAGGTTAAGCTTTGGGTGTTGATAGTCGTACATGATAGGCGTTTCGACCTGCATGCCTCCGTACCGGGTATTGAAGTTGCTCACGTATGTCTCGGCCAGCCGTTTTATCAACTGCCCCTTCGGATACCACCGAAAATTCCCCTGGTCAGAGCCAGGCTCGTAGTCCACCAACTCCATACGGCGCATCAAGTCGATATGTGGGGGTGATTGCTCGGAGATACGGCTTCCGGACTTCTCGTACCGGAACAGCCGCTGCAGATTCGGCCGGGTCGCAAAAGAAAACCCCTCTGCCGGGCCGCTGTAAGCGGATTTGCCTTCCGGCGTCATGATCATCCACTCGGACTCCAGCGTCTTTTCTGCCTTGATGGCTTGAGATTCTTCAGCCTCATCAGCTTTATCAGCATGCCCGGATGGCGTGATGGTCTTGGCCAGCTCAGACAAGGGATGCCCTTTGCATGATATCTCAAAAGCCTTGTAATAGCCAAAAGGGGCTCGTATTATCTTCAAGTGGTTGTGGCTTTGAAGCCGGGTGAAGATCTCATCCAGCAGCTTCACAGCGACCCGGGGGGAACTGAGTGAGCTTGAAAGATGGGCATATGGATAGATTACCAGATTCTCCGCGCCTATCTGTGCTGCAAGAGTCAAAACTTCTTCGGTCACCCGGTCGGCTACGGAACCAACATTGGCGTTATCGCCCTTTTCGGCTGCCATGAAAACCACCAAGGCTTCGCTGACATCTCCCTCCGACTTGGACTTGTCTAGTTCCCCGGGCAAGGCCGCGGTGGTTTCGCCCGTTACACGAAACGAGAACCTATCTGCATGTATTAGAAGAATACGCATCCCAAAAACACAAAAGGCATCTGAAAGCACATCAACCCAGATGCCCCATCCATTTTGAACTTTAAAACATAACTTAAGCTGCTCTCGTAACCCACGAAAAAAGGGAATCCCCATACAACCAAGTGAAAAATCTAGTATCATATATAAACATGTCCACGAAAAGTCAAGACTAAGTTTGGTAATGTGTCAGCCCGCAAGCTGGTATCCGATTGACTCTGAGGTCTCTTTCCTATAACCTCACTTCCGGTCAGTATTTGAAGATGTTCGTCATATTGTTGAAAGGACAATCTAATGAATGTCCAAGGGCTTGTTGAAGCCGTACTGGACGACACCCGAAACCTTCTTGCAAAAGCGCCAAGAGGGCCGATTGAGCGTTTCGTGCAAGGGCTTGACCAGGCAGAGAGGATTTTTTGTGGGGCCCAGGGAAGATCCGGATACGTCTTGAGGTGTTTTTGCATGCGCCTGATGCATTTGGGATATGGAGCCTACTTTGCCGGCGAAACCATCACCCCCGGGGTTGGCGCGGGAGACATCGTTGTCGTCGTTTCGGGTTCGGGCCAAACCAGATTCACGAATGAATTTGTCAAACTGGCACAGCGCCGGGGAGTCACAACCTATGGTATAATCGGGGTTGAAGATTCCGACGTGGCAAGGGTCCTGGATCATGTCATTTGTCTTCCGGGAGGATCAAGGGCCGACATGACCCACGAGCCCGTTTCTCTCCAGCCTTTGGGATCTTTGTTTGAACAGGCCGCCTTTGTGTTGTTGGAAGCGGTCGTGCTGGAGTTGTTCCAGAGGCAAGGCAGCAATCATCAGGCGTTGCTCAACCGACATGCCAACCTGGAATAGTACAAGTTCCACGGCAACGTCAAAGTCGAACAATGAATTTCTAAGACACTGCAGTAGTTTTGAGGTGCAACGATGAAACCGGTTCTTCAATTGGCTTTGGATTTTGTTGATCTAAAACGGGCCGTAAAGAATGCTCGGGCCGCTGTGGAGGGTGGAGCGGACTGGATCGAGGCTGGAACACCCTTAATCAAGAGTGAGGGGCTTGAGGCGGTCAGGGAGCTGAGGAGGCTATTTCCTCGGGCAACGATTGTTGCTGATATGAAGATCATGGATGCAGGTCGCATCGAGGTTGAAACTGCTGCCAAAGCAGGTGCCAACGTAGTCGATGTCCTGGGCGCTGCAAGCGACGCCACGATTCGCGAATGTATCCAGGCAGCAAAAAACTACGGGGCCAGGATTGTTGTGGATCTCATCGCAGTCAAGGACCCTGTGTCGCGAGCCAAGGAGGTTGAGGGCTTTGGAACTGATTACATAACGATTCATTGCTCCATAGACGAACAGATGGAGGGGAAGGACCCCTTTGAAACGCTTCGCAAAGTTGCTCAAAGCGTCTCTGTGCCCGTGGGGGTGGCAGGAGGAATCAACTCAGAGACAGCTCCCAGAGCCCTGGAGGCGGGGGCATCGATTGTGATTGTGGGTGGAGCCATCACAAAAGCTGTTGATCCTGAGAAGGCGGCCAAAACCATCAAAAAGGCCATGAAAGAACTGGTTGCCATTCCCACAAGGCTCTTTAAAAGAGGATCGGAGGCGGAGATTCGAGAAATCCTTGACAAGGTCTCGGCAGCGAACTTGTCAGATGCCCTGCACAGAGGCGGCGTGATGGAAGGCTTGCGGCCTCTGTTTCAAGGGATCAGGCTTGTAGGCCGGGCGCTCACAGTCAGGACCTATCCCGGAGATTGGGCCAAGCCGGTCGAAGCCATTGATGTTGCTGAAGAAGGAGACGTGATCGTCGTTGACGCAGGCGGCCTGGGACCGGCTATTTGGGGCGAACTGGCCACCCATTCTGCCCTGCAAAGGGGACTGGCAGGTGTGGTCATAGACGGCGCCATGCGCGACACCTATGATATCAGCCAGATGAAATTGCCCGCCTTCACAAAATTGATCATGCCTAATGCAGGCGAACCTAAGGGCTTCGGCGAAATCGGCGTACCCGTGACAGTAGGCAATCGAAAAGTTGAAACCGGTGACTGGATTCTAGGAGATGATGACGGGGTTGTGGTGCTGCCAAAATCAATGGCTACCGAGTATGCCAACCGTAGCATGGACGTATTGGAACGGGAAAACCGCATCCGCGAGGAAATCAAGGAAGGAAGCACCCTCAGCAAGGTGACTGAACTGCTCCGCTGGGAAAAGAAATAGCCTCCCTATCGTTGCCTTCTTAGTCGGAGCTTACGGGCTTTTTCCCTGGCGGTCTTCACCATGGACAGAATCACGAAATAACCTACCAGGGCAACACCAACGCCGGTGATGACGCCACCCAGGGTGAGAGAAACAAAGACGTGCCTGCCGGAATGCCAAAATGTCTCCCAGGAAGGGTTTGAAAGGAAACCGGCCTTTACCGGGTAGCCGAGCAGCTTTGCCCCCACCTTGTAATTGAACCAGTAGATAAAAGGCGCCGTGGCCGGATTTGTAAGCCATACGCTTGCAGCCGCTGCCACTTTATTGACTTTGAACAAGGCGGCAATGGGCACGGCTATCAGCATCTGAAATCCTATGGTCGGAGACATGGCAACAAAAAAACCCGCCGCTGCCCCCCATGCGATCTGTTCAGGGCTACCGTGGAGGCGGATGAAACGATCATAGAAATACCGGGCAAACCTCCTGATGCGACCGGGCGACGGATCTTGCCATTGCGGGTCAAACTCAGGCGAGGGGTTTGACCGTTCCGAGTCATGCCCGGTGGGGCAGTGCCCGTCTTCTGTAGGTTGTTGTTCCTGCAAAGCGTTTCTCACAAGAATGATTACTGGTTGATCGTTTCCAGAAAAATTTGAAAATAGGCTCTCCAAAAATTTATTCGCCTTCGCCGGAATACCCTGCACCTTGCTGCAGGGAGCTTCATTTCTTATCAGGATTTTTGTCCAAATTCCACAGAAAACCAATAACCACGATTTTTCCATCACGCTAAGTAAGTTCTCAATCACATAGGGCGAGGGGTCCTTTTTTCAAAGGCGATATCTTTGTCAATGTTTAGGAATCCGGTTTGCGCAGTAAAAGACCAGCCCAACCCTGATCGCGCAAGTAGGCCTTCTCCTCCGCCTCTTTGTGGATATACGGTCTTGAAATAAGTTCTTTCTGGCCTTTGCAAAACCCTGCCAGTATCAGCCACCCCCCTGGCCGGATAGCCCCCCAGAGGCTCTGATGCGCTTCAACGTGGACTGAAGGCACCAGGTTGGCCAGCACAACGTCAAAGGGTCCGCGGCAGCACGACAATTTGCCCAGAACCAAATAGACCCTCGATCCTGCTATGGGATTGAGCTGCAGGTTGACTCGTGCAGCAACCACGGCCTCAGCCGAAATGTCCACGGCAAGCACGTTGAGCCCCCCGAGGGCTGCACCAGCCAACGCCAGAATGCCGCTCCCGCATCCTGCGTCAAGCGCCCAGGCCCCATGCACAGGTGGCAACCCGAAGTCACCTGCAAGGAGGACGTCCAGCAACTCTAATGACAGGCGGGTGCTCGGATGACTTCCGTCGCCAAAGGCGTCCTTTGCGTCAATGCGGAGCACGGTCTGGCTGCCTTTGGGTTCGACGTGATCGAGGGGCGGAGCCACTATGAGCCGGGAAGAGACACGGACAGCCTGTGGCTTTTCTTGTTCCCCACCAACACCATCATAGGCCTCAAAAGCCCTGAGATCAATACCGAGCGGCTCCGAGAGACTGTGATCTCTCTCAACTTGCCTCACCATCCCTTCTATTCCTGCAAGCCGGGAATCAACCTGGGCATTTCCTTTTATAACCCCCTTGACAAGCCAGACGCCGGCAGTTCCCGCAGGCTCTTCCCAGACAGGTGAACCTGTGAAACCGCCAAGCGCTTCACTCACCGCCTTTCTTAGCTGAAAAGGCGTGCTCACCGCCACTTCTATCCATGGTTGACTTGTGTGCGCTGCCATGTTCTTGTTAATTCCTGAATCGTGAACGTGGTGTTTTTTCTGGCGGAGAATACTTATGAACAGACTGTATCCTAATTCTGAAAGACAATTTGGGAATTCAAGGATGCAGGAATTCAGGGATTTCCGTCAATTCCTCAATTCCGGGTTCCGTCAATTCCAAAATCCCTCAATCGTCAATTCCTCAATTGTCGGCGAATCCATGTTAGGATATGTCTTTACCACAATAGCTGGTGTTTCATGAACACAAAGGTGTTTGCTACCCTGTTTTTAGCTGTTTTTTCCGTCACACTGGGCGTGGGCTTGGTGGTTCCTTTCCTGCCGGTCTATGCCCACAAATTGGGCGCAACCGGACTCTGCATAGGCTTTATCTTCGGGGCCTTTTCCCTGTCAAGAACGGCCTTTCTCCCCCTTTTTGGCAGAATGTCGGATATTAAGGGCCGGAAACCCTTCATCACAACCGGGCTTCTGGGCTATTTCCTGGTCTCAATCGCCTTTGCATTTTCCGAAAGCGTGGAAATCTTTATTCTGATCCGCTTCTTGCAGGGAATTGCGTCGGCCATGATCCTGCCCGTGGCCCAGGCCTATGTCGGGGAAATCACGCCCGCGCAAAAGGAAGGCTTCACCATGGGCCTGTTTAACATGTCCCTCTACGCGGGTCTGAGTCTCGGGCCGGTTGTCGGAGGCACGGTCAACGATGCCTTTGGCATTCAGGCATCCTTTGTGGGCATGGGGCTGGTTTCGCTCCTGGGTTTCCTCCTGTGTCTTGTTTTGCTGCCGCCCAGAAGCAAGGAAAGGCCTCTTGTCAAGCACAAGCTGCCGGTTCGTTACGCAATCCTTATCAGAAATAGATACATTTGCGCTCTTTTCATGTTCCGATTGGCCTACACCACCTGTATCGGGATTGTGTGGGCCTTCCTTCCCCTTCTTGCAGACTCTGATTTCAATCTGTCAAGCTCGTCTATCGGAATCCTGGTTATGCTCGGGGTGCTCACATCCGGTCTTTTACAAACCCCAATGGGTCTTTTGGCTGATCGCTTCAGTAAGAGAGTCCTGATCGTTGTGGGTGGAATGGTGACTGCGGGGGCCATCTTCTCATTCGTTTACACTGAGGGGTTCTGGGGGCTCTTTGTGGCCAACATCTTGTTCGGAATCGGCGGAGGGATTGCAATACCGGCTGTCATGGCCATGACAGTCATCTTGGGACGTCACACAGAGTCAATGGGCTCTATCATGGGCCTCTTGACCATGGGCCACAGTCTGGGAATGCTTGTGGGCCCTATTCTGGCAGGCCTGATGATGGATGCCTTTCGATTGGAGCTGGCCTTTGTGGTAGGCGCTGGTGTCATGGGAATCGGGGTTTGTGTTGCGCTTGCGTTCACATCCGGCTTCAGGAGCTGGGCAGAAGGGAAAGGGGGCTGGCGTGATTGACAATAGGCCCATACTGGTTTAAATTTGGATGGAATTTGGCGTCACATAAACACCGTCAGCAATGGAAAGGCTATCAATATGAAGTCACAGAC
>JADFWI010000239.1 GCA_015222985.1 Pseudomonadota bacterium
CTGATCAGCGCCTTCATCCTGTCACTGGACCGGTCATAGACACGATCCGCCAGGGCGTTGAGTTCGCTCTGAATCGTATTGGGTTCGGGGAGATGCGGCGGGACAATGAGATTGAATCGCTCCATACGGACCGGTTTGAAACGCAGGGTCTCTTCTACGGATGCCGTCTCTTGAGGCGTAAAACCGTCACCCAGAAAGTGTTTTCGTTCGATTCCTTCAACATCCATGTTTTTCAGGAAGTTGAGGATCGTAAGCAGGTCGTGGTCTTGTTCGAATTTTTTCAGGTTCTTGTTAACCGCCCTGGATTCCTCTGCCAGGTTTTCATAGGCCTCTTTATAGTCGCTGTTCCAGTTCAAAAGCCTGCGATACGATTCCACAAAGAGCTTCTTGAATTTTGCCCGGTAGGTCAGGCCATGGACTTTGATGAACCGAAGCCCTTTTCGGTAATTCGGATCTTTCCGAAAGCGGGCCTCAAACAGGGCCTCTTTCATGCCAATTAGGCGAACGAATTCATTGATGAACCCCGGCTCTGACAAGTACTCATATATGCGGGCAAAGCGCCTGTAAAGCTTCTCCTCCAGTTGAGCGGCATGTTCGGCGAGCTCATTCACATAGTTGATCTGCTCCTCGATCAATCGCCGTTCATAGAGGTAGTTTTGTATGACCTCTTCTTTGACCTCTTGCGTCAACGCAGCAATGATGTCGTCTTCCATGGCTAGTCCTCAAGGTTTCTAAGCTTGATAGCCATGCTATCACCTCGTTTTCAATGAATCAAGAGGCACAGCCGTTAACGTTTATTTTGACGATGTCTTGCCAAGGGGATTGACCTGGCACAACTTTTGTGCTAGCCTTTTTTTAATTTCATCCTGAGGATCGGAGAATAAAAATGGCCAATATCACCATGAAAATCGACGACGACATCTTGCTAAAGGCCCGCCGACTGGCCTTCCAGAGGAAGACATCCATTAATGCCGTGGTCAAACAACGACTAGAGGAGTTCGTCTCCAGCGATCTTAGCCGCGAAGCCACCCTGAAAGGCCTGGAAGCATTTTTTCAACGCAGCAAAGCCAGAGTGGGCAAAAAGACCTGGACCAGGGACGAGCTTCATGAAAGATAAAGTTTTTCTGGATACGAACATATTTGTCTATTCCATTGATGCTTCACCCGGCGGTATCGACAAAAGAGACATAGCCCGGAAGATCGTCAGAGAACATATTCGAAACGAGTCCGGAGTGGTGAGCATACAAGTTTTTCAAGAATTCTACGATGTGGCGACTCGAAAAATCCAGGTTCCGCTTTCAACAGAGGAATCCATCGAATATTTGCACTACATGGCTATCTTTGAAACGGTGCTCCCTGACTTCGATATGGTTGTTACGGCGATTCGCCTTCATCGGAAGCATACCCTCTCATTCTGGGATGCCCTCATTCTCCAGGCTGCAAAGACTGCTGGCTGTTCCCAGGTCCTTTCGGAAGATCTACAGCACGGTTTTCGCATCGATAATCTGACCGTCAAAAATCCTTTTGTATAAGGTCTTATGTAAGTTCTCAATAAGCCTTCATGCCCACCGGCGCCTACGGCAACCGCGTTGCCCGAGCTTTTTGAGTTACTGTCTCATTGCCTCGTTGGGCAAAAGCCGGGAAACCGCCTGGTAATCCACACGAGCAGGATCAGGCCCGGGATGGCCGCGCCCGTGGTGACGACGAAAAAGCTCATCCAGTCCATGTGATCGGCCAGCCACCCGCCTGAAGAGGAGAGCAGCGTGCGGCCGAAGGCCATAAAGGATGTGAGCAGGGCATACTGTGTAGCCGTGTAGGCGATATTGCACAGACTGGAAAGGTATGCAACAAAAGCCGCTGTGCCCATGCCGCCGCTCAGGTTTTCTATGGCAATGGTAAGACTTAGCACGAAAGTGTCCTTTCCCACCACGGCCAGAACGGCGAACATGAGATTCGAGAGCATCTGAAGGATGCCGCACACGATGAGGCTCTTCAGGATTCCCATGCGATTGACCATGATGCCGCCCATCACGCCGCCGATGATGGTGGCAGCCAGGCCAAAGATCTTGCTGATGTTGGCAATCTGGATCTTGGTAAAGCCGAGTTCTACATAGAATGGGTTGCCCATGACCCCGGCCAGGGCGTCGCCGAACTTGTAGAGCAGGATAAACAACAGAACCAACATCCAGCCGCGACGCCCCATAAACTCGGCAAAGGGGCTGACTACGGCGCCATAGATCCAGGCAAGGGCCTGGGCTTTTTTCCCCCGAAGATGAGGCCGGAGGTCAAGGTATGCGCTAATTCGCCTCTCCTGGTCCACGGACTCGCGGCTCTTCTGCACCTTTGGCTCCGGGTTGACCAGAACCGTGACGATCCCCACTGTCATGAAGGCGGCCATGATCCCATAGGCGGCATGCCAGCCCACATAGGTAGCCAGATAGAGCGCCCCTGCCCCGGAGACCAGCATGCCGATGCGGTACCCGAGAACAATTGTGGCCGCTCCGGCGCCGAACTGGCGCTCTTCCAGGATCTCAACCCGATATGCGTCTATCACGATGTCCTGTGTGGCGGACCAGAAGGCGACCGCAAAGGCAAAAAGGGCGGTAATTCCTGGGTGGGCCGCCGGATTCGTAGCGCCCAGGCCGGCAATAGCGGCCATGAGAGCCAGTTGCGTGACAACAGCCCACCCGCGCCTGCGCCCCAACCACCGGGTCAAAAGTGGTAAAGGCATCCGGTCCACAAGAGGAGCCCAAAGGAACTTGAAGGTATAGGGTGTGCCCATGAGGGCAAAGAGACCGATAGTGGTCTTATTCACCCCCACTTCCGCCAGCCAGAGACTAAGCGTCCCAAAGGTAAGCGCCAGTGGCAGCCCGCTGGAAAGCCCGAAAAACAGCAGGGACAGGACCCTGCGATCAGCATAGACACGGCATGAGTCCAACCATCGCCACAAGGGACTCTCTCGCTCAAGTTCCTTCATGATAACACCCATGTAACATGGCAAGGCAAAAGAATCAAAGCCCTAAGCCTGATAACCCCTTTGCCTTCCGACTGTCAGAGTTCTGACAGCCTTTCCGTCAAATTCGCCTACGCCCGCCTGATCAGACACGCCGACCTCCCGGCAAGACTGACATAACTGCGTGAGTATATTGACAATAAACTGCCACCCCTCTGGGTCGTTCTGGCAGGAATCTTGCTTGAACCATGGTGTTGTGGTCCCGCCGAGTGAAAGGACAGGCTGCCCTCACGCCCTCTACTAAAGGGGGATGGGGGGATTTCGTGGTATCAAGGGGGCATTCGACAGGATGGTTGACACTGTGGAAACATCCAGAGAAGAGCTGGAAAAATACAATGAAGGAATAGACCCATGAGGGTATTGATTGCTGAAGATGACAAGACCTCCCGCCGCGTGCTCGAAGCCGCTCTGCTCAAGTGGGGATACGAAGTAGTCGCTGCTTGCGACGGCAATGAGGCGTGGGAACTCATAAGTGCCCCGGATTCTCCCGATCTCCTGATTCTTGATTGGATGATGCCGGAAATCGACGGGGTGGAGCTCTGTCGCAGGATTCGTCAACATGATGAGAATGCTCCGAAGTATGTCATCCTCCTTACGGCCCTTGGCGGCAAACAAGGCATCGTTTGGGGCCTGGAGGCAGGTGCCAATGACTACATCACAAAGCCTTTTGATAATGACGAGTTGCATGCACGAGTAAAAGCCGGCGAGCGAGTTCTCAAATTGCAATCAGCTCTTGCCGATAATGTTGAGAAGCTTGAAATGGAGATAGAAAATCGGAAGCAGGCCGAGGAGGCGCTCAAGAAAGCCAATGAGGATGCCGAGGCATCGAACCGGCGACTGTTGGAAGTCAACAGACAGCTTAGGGAGGCAACTGCCAGGGCCAATGTGATGGCGGAGAAAGCCAGGAAGGCCAACAAAACCAAGAGTGAATTTCTCGCCAACATGAGCCACGAGATACGCACTCCCATGAATCCGGTCATAGGTTTTACCGAGATGCTCCTTGACACGGATTTGGACGAAACTCAGATCGATTATGTCAAGATGGTCAAAAGTAGTGGCGAGGCCCTGCTTTCTCTGATCAACGATATCCTTGATTTCTCAAAGATCGAGGCCGGGAAACTCCATCTTGAGGCAGTTGACTTTGATCCCGAACTTCTTGCTTATGATGTCTGCGAACTTGTCCGCCCCAAGGTCCAATCAAAACCAATAGAGATCCTGTGCCATATCGGAGACAACCTCCCTTCACGCGTAAAAGGAGATCCAGCACGGTTTCGACAGGTACTGAACAATCTGATGGGCAATGCCTCCAAGTTTACCGAGTCCGGAGAGATTGAACTCTGGTTTGATGTTGAAGCGGAAGAGGTTGACCGGGTAAAACTGCATGCGACTATCCGGGATACCGGCATCGGCGTCCCGGAACATAACTTGTCCACCATTTTTGTGCCTTTTCAGCAGGCAGACGGTTCAACCACGAGAAGATATGGCGGCACCGGTTTGGGTCTATCTATTTGCAAACAGATAGCAGATCTCATGCATGGCAATGTCTGGGCAGAAAGCCCGGCCGATTGCGGATTTAAAGAAGATACCGAGATCCAAAATCCAAAATCCGAAATCGGTGGTCCTGGCAGCATCTTTCACTTCACCGCATGGCTTGGAGAAGCTGATGGCAAAGAAGCCATGGCGATCGCACCTGTCAGTCTTTCCGGCAAGAAGGTCCTTGTTGTTGACGACAATCAGACCAACCTTGACATACTGACGCACATCCTGAAGTCCACCGGCATGGATGTGGCTTCCCTAAGAAGTGGCAACGAAGTCATACCAGCTTTGCAAAAGGCGGTGGAGAACGACAGTCCGTTTGACCTCTGCATCTCTGATATCCAGATGCCAGGCGTGAGTGGCTATGAAGTGGCAAAAGGGATTCGCAATGCCAAGCACGCCTTCTCCGGTCTCCCCCTGGTTGCTCTGTCTTCTTTGAAAGACGCCCAAACGTGTGAAGAGGCAGGATTTGATGGTTTCTTAAGCAAACCGATTCGCAGAGACAAGCTGTTTCAGATGTTGGAAAGAGTGATGGGAGAAGGGGCAGAGAAGCTGGAAGCTCATTCAGCCGTCGTAGCCACTCGGGGCTCTCCGCCGGAGGCTGTGGCCCGCAGGCGGGCGAAGTCGGCAAGCTCAAAG
>JADFWI010000240.1 GCA_015222985.1 Pseudomonadota bacterium
CGAGCTTCGGCGCGGTTCGCCTTGCCTTTCATCCCTGCAGCAAGTCGCCGACGCGCCATAGCTTGGGCGACGGTGCGCTGCAGGGTATTCCGGCGAAGGCGAATAAAATAGCCTCAAAGAAGCTGTGCCACACCGACTTCGGGGAAAAACCCCTTCTTTGCCTCCACCCTGCCTTGAGGCCCCTGCTTCTGCCTGAGGGCATCGGCTATCCGGTGTTTGAGTTGCCCGAAGTCTGCACTCTTTATCACATAGCCATCTGCCCGACACAGGCGGGGATCATCCTTAAAGCTGTCATAGGCGGTCAAGATAAGGACGGGCAGATGGGGGTCTCGCATCTTGATGTCCCGCAACACATCCCATCCGTCAGGTCCGTCCAGATACAGATCCAGAAGTACCAGGTCCGGTCGTGAAGATCTGAGGTGCGCTCTCGCCGATTCAGCATTGCCCACACTCTCGACGTGGTATCCCTCGCGGATGAGTTCTTCAGAAATCACTTCGCGAACGCATCTCTGGTCATCTACAATCAAAATCTTGGGCATAGTGCATCCTCCCTGGCTCTTTCTGTTCAGCGCCAGCTTTCGTACAAACGAGGATTTCTTTACACCTGCTTTCGAATCTCAAGGTTTCTTCGCAGATGATCTCTTCGTGCAGTTTGAGTTCGACTGTTGGGTTGTTCCGGTTGGAGAGAACTACAAGGCGCTGTGCGATGAGATTGAGAGACTTGCTTGATTCGTGCATCCGTGTGAGGGCGGTATCATCTGCAGACGTCGGGCTTTGCATCCACCTCTGATCCGGGTCCGGCAGTCTACTTACCATGGCGTGAGCACAATACATGTTGTTCCCGTTGGGACTGAATGCTGTTACTCAAAACCACAGGCCCCAATACTCATAGGCCAACCACTTCTGTCACCGTCTTTGTGCCAAGGTATTGATCAAATACCTCTTTCTACTATATATTCCACCACTCATATTTTATCACCACAAGATATGGTATCTGTCAAGCAAAAAAAACGAGAAAATGCAAAAAAATGAACTCGAGAGTCAGAACTACTTGTGAACCTGCTCGGGAAAAAGGTGTTTTCTCAAATAGTGGGCTGTGTGAAACTCATTTGGATGGGCTATCAGCTCCGCGGGCGATCCTGCTGCCACCACGCGCCCCCCCTCATCGCCCCCTTCCGGGCCAAGGTCAATAATGTAATCGGCATCCTTTATCACCTCCATATTGTGTTCAATCACAGCTATGGTGTTGCCTTCGTCCACCAAGGCTTGCAACACTATCAGAAGTCTCTGGACATCAGCCACGTGAAGCCCTGTAGTGGGCTCATCCAAGATGTAAAGAGTGCGGCCTTTGGAAGGCTTGGCCAGTTCTTCGGCCAGCTTGATGCGTTGGGCTTCCCCTCCTGAAAGGGTGGGGCTGGGCTGTCCCAGGCGCAGATATCCAAGGCCGACATCGGAGACAGCCCGGATTGGACGATGAATAGACGGGACGGCAGCAAAAAAGCTTGCTGCCTCCTCAAAAGTAAGCTCCAGGACCTCAGAGATGTTTTTTCCTTTGTAGGTGACCGCCAGGGTCTCGTGATTGAAGCGTTGTCCGCTGCAGGCCTCACAGTGAACATAGACATCAGGGAGGAAGCTCATGGCGACTTTCAGGCTGCCGTGCCCTTTGCAGGCCTCGCAGCGGCCCCGTCTTACGTTGAATGAAAACCGGCCGGCATCATATCCTCGGACCCTGGCCTCGGGGGTCATGGCAAATAGCCTGCGTATTTCAGACAGAAATCCCACATAGGAGGCAGGCACAGAGCGAGGCGTGCGGCCAATGGGACTGTGGTCCACTTCCAGCACCCTGTCCAGGGCTTCCCATCCCTCGATTTCCTTGCACCGCCTCGTGCCATGGTCTTGCTTCTGAATCCGCTTGTGCACCTCATAGTATAGGGTCTCTTTAAGAAGCGTGGACTTGCCGGAACCCGAGACCCCTGTCACGCAGATCAGCGCACCAAGAGGAAACGCAACGTCGATGCCTTTCAGATTGTGTTCTGTTGCCCCGCGAACTGTGATGCATGGGCGGTCTTTGTAAGGCCTAAGACGGGAAGTAATCCGGTGGGGGTACCCGTCAAAAAAAGCGCCAGTAACGGATGCAGAGACTTTCTTCAGGTCTGCCAATTGGCCACGGGCTACAACCTCGCCACCGTCCTGTCCGGCTCCGGGGCCCAGATCGATGAGGCAGTCAGCCTCGCGGATAGTATCCTCATCATGCTCCACGACCAGGATCGAATTGCCCCGTTCTTTGAGTTCTTTGAGAGCATCAAGGAGCATCCTGTGGTCCCTGGCGTGGAGGCCGATAGTAGGTTCATCCAGAATGTAGCAGACACCGGTAAGACTTGATCCAAGTTGGGCTGCCAGCCGGACACGCTGGGCCTCGCCCCCGGACAGAGTCTGACCGCTTCGACTCAGGGCAAGATAGGACAACCCGAGCCGGTCGAGCAAGGAAAGGCGTGTCAGGATCTCAGCCAAAATCGGTACGGCTATGGGCGATTCCTGGGGGCCGAAAGAAAACCCTTTGAGGGTGCTATGCATCCGGTCGGCCGGCTGCTGCACCAGGTCCCAGATGGAATGGCCCTCGATTTTTGCGGCCAGGGCTTCAGGCTTTAGGCGACTTCCCTGGCATTGAGGGCACACCTTGTGTTCATCTGAGTCCGGGGTCTCTACCTCGCCCAGACCGTCACACAGAGGGCATGCCCCCTGTGTGCTGTTAAAGGAAAAGAGTCGCGGGTCCAGGGCCTGCAAGCCTATGCCGCAGTCCGGGCAGATGCCCTGCAGGCTGAACACCTCTTCCTTCCCTTTGGGGTCTAGAACCAAAAGGCTTCCGTCCCCTTCTTCCAGGCCACGGGCCACCAGCGCGCAAATGTCTTCTGTTGGGAGGCGTCCCACCACAAGCTCAATAGTGTGCTCATGAAAGCGGCTCAGGGCCATGTTCCTTTTGAGTCTTGTCAAGCTGCCGTCGATACGCGCTTCCCTGTACCCCTTGAGCATGGCCTGGGCCAACACAGCCCTGTGAAACCCTTTTCGCCCTGCCACCTTTGGGGCCAGGACCATGGCCTGCTTTTTTTCGAACCGACCCCGTATCTGATCCGCGATCTGGTCCGCGGTTCGAGTTGTCAACTTGCGGCCGCAACGTGAGCAGTGCCGGGAACCGAGCTTGCTGTATAAGAGCCTGAGGAAATGATAGATCTCGGTCAGCGTTGCAACGGTCGACCGGCGACCGGCCTGGCTGACGCGCTGTTCAATGGCCACGGTGGGTGGAAGGCCGGTCACGACATCCACATCAGGCCGTTCAAGGACCCTCACATATTGCCTGACATAAGGCGCAAGGCTTTCCAGATAACGGCGTTGACCTTCGGCGAAGAGAATGTCAAAAGCCAGAGTGGATTTGCCCGAGCCGGATACCCCTGTGAGTACCACGAGCTGGTTGCGGGGGATGGAAAGGCTTAAATTCTTCAGGTTGTGTTCTCGGGCGCCTCTTATTGTGATGGCCTTCGAGAAACACTCTGTCGGTTCGGAAACGGTTGATGGGATCGAAGGTAAGGATTTGTCAGGTTTTAACCGGCCCCGGCCGGTTAGATACTCCTTGAGAAACCGGCCGGTATGAGATTGCCCGTTTTTTGCCACTTCTTCCGGTGGGCCTGCCACAACGACCCGGCCGCCCTCATCTCCACCTTCAGGACCCAGGTCGATCACCCAGTCTGCTGTCTTGACAACATCCATGTTGTGTTCGATCAGCAGCACCGTGTTGCCTTCAGAGGCAAGCCGCTGGAGGGCTGCCAGGAGTTTTTCTATGTCGTCAAAGTGGAGTCCGGTCGTGGGTTCGTCAAAGATAAAAAGCCGCAAGCCGTTGTCTCCGGCCTTTAGATATCGAGAGAGCTTAAGACGCTGGGCCTCGCCTCCTGAAAGGGTGTTAATGGGCTGGCCAAGCCGAATGTAACCGAGGCCCACATCCACCATGGGCTCAAGCGCGGCCTTTATTTTGGCTTGGTCATCAAAAAAAGCGAGGGCCTGATCAACGGTCATGGATAGGATGTTGTATATGTTCTGCCCCTTGTAGGTCACTTCCAGGATTTCCTCTTTGAAGCGCTTTCCACCGCAGTCCGGACACGTAATGAAGACATCGGAAAGAAACTGCATCTCCACTTTTTCAAACCCCTCTCCCCGGCATGTTTCGCACCGTCCTCCCGCCACATTGAAAGAAAAATGGCTCAGCCCAAACCCCCTGGCTTGGGCCTCCGATGTGTTGGCCATTACGCGGCGGACGGGATCCATGGCCTTGGTATACGTTAAGGCATTGGCCCTGGGCGTGCGTCCGATGGGCCTTTGGTCCACCAGCACCACATCGACGATCTGTTCCAGGCCTGTGATCGTCTTGTGGCGACCGGGTCTGCCCTGGGGGTCCCATTTGACCCATTTGATGGCCTTGTACAGGATTTCTTCTGCCAGGGTCGATTTGCCTGAGCCCGAGACCCCTGTCAAACAGACCAGGAGGCCGAAGGGAATATGAACATCGATGTCCCGCAAGTTGTGTTCTCCAGCCTCCTCGATCACCAACCACTGGCCCTCTTTGGGCTTTCGCCGCTTCTTGGGTATGGAGATATGCCGCTCACCCTTAAGGTATTGCCCGGTGAGGGAGCCGTTTACGCTCATAGTGGGGCCAAAATACATCACCTGGCCGCCGTGCTCGCCGGCCCTGGGCCCGAGGTCCAGCATGAAGTCGCTCTGGCTGATGATTTCCGGATCATGTTCAACTACGACCAAGGTGTTTTGCAGATCCCTGAGGCCCTTCATGATGCGGATGAGACGGTGGTTGTCCCGGGGGTGAAGGCCGATGCTCGGCTCATCCAGAATGTAGAGGGTGTTTACCAGGGAAGAGCCGAGGGCTGAAGCCAGAGCAACGCGCTGTACCTCGCCACCGGAAAGGGTGCGGGATTGCCGATCCAGAGTGAGATACCCGAGTCCCACGTCCCGAAGGTATTTGAGCCTGCCGCGGATTTCATCAAGGAGGATCTGGCCGGCTTCATCCCTGGTCGGGACATTGAGTGTGTCAAAGAATCTGCTCGTCTCATCCACATTCAAGGCATAGACCTGGCCGATGTTCAGCGCACCAAGTCGATACAGCAAGGACTCTTCCTTGAAACGGGCGCCATTGCAGTCAGGGCAGATTTTGTAGGTCCGGTACCGGGAGAGAAAAACCCTGACGTGCATCTTATAGGTCTTGGATTCAAGCCACTTGAAAAAACCCCGGACCCCATAATAGCTGGGTGTTCCTTCGATAATTGCTGTTTTCTGATCCTGTGTCAGATGATCGAAGGGGATATCGGTGGGTATTTTCTTGCGCCGGCAAAAGGCCATCATGTCGTCATATTCCGTGCGGTGGTCTTCCCAGTCTCCCCACGGCTTAATGGCCCCTTCTTCCAGGGAAAGGGCGTGGTCCGGGATGATGAGGTCCTGATCTATATCAATGATTCGGCCAAACCCCCGACAGGACTCACAGGCCCCAAGCGGGCTGTTAAAAGAAAAGAGGTTGGGTTGGGGGGCGACGTAAGGAATTCTGCAGTCAGCGCATTCAAGGGTGTTGCTGAATGCAAGGCGCTGGTCCGGCTTGATCCACACATCGAGCGTACCCCTTCCAAAACGAAAGGCCTGCTCCAGGGAATCCACAATACGCTTCCGATCCTTGCGTTGCAGCAAAACCCGGTCTGCCACGATGTTAAGCTCTGTTGTATCCTCGCTTGCCCCCCAGTCCGTTAGGGGTCTAATCTTGCCGTCTGAAAAGAAACGGTCAAAGCCTATCCGCGCTAGTCTTTTGCGCACTTGATCGGCGCTTGCGCCCTTTGCAGGACCAGGGAAGGTGATCACGATCTCAGACCCCGCTGCGAGATCCTTTATGGCCTTCCATACATGGTCCGGGGTTTCGGGGGTTACGGGCTTGCCGCATTTCTTGCAGTGGAGTTGGCCCAGGCGGGAGTAGAGGAGTTTAACATAGTCCGTGATTTCGGTCATGGTGCCCACAGTGGAGCGGGATGTTCGCACCGGGTCTTTTCTGTCGATGGCAATGGCGGGCGGGATACCCTCAATGCGATCCACCTGGGGCCGATCCATGCGATCCATGAACTGCCGGGCATAAGGGGAAAAGGTCTCCACATACCGGCGCTGGCCCTCAGCATAGAGCGTATCAAAGGCCAGAGAAGACTTTCCCGAACCGCTCACGCCTGTGACGACGGTGATACGGTTCAGGGGGATTTCCAGATCCAGGTTCTTGAGGTTATTCTGCCTGGCGCCTTTGATCAGGATGACTTGGTTCTTCACGCGTTGTGGCTCCCTTCTCCAAACTCGCGGAAGGTTACCACGAAAACACGCATTTTCTCAAGGCGAACGGAGCAACTGAGCCAGTTCCGTCCGCATTCACCTGAAGAGATCAGGGTATGCCATAACCGTGGGCAGGATCGGTGGAAAAGAGATTGATTTCGCAGGTGAAAAAAAGCGAAAGGCTATATATACAAGTAGCTTATATGATTACCGATCAGAACGTTCATGACCGTGAATTCGGCATCCTGCTGCAAGTGAGGGACTATTCTGCCAAATGGAGTCCCCCTGGCAGGCCTTCGCCAAAGACGCGGCCTTGTTCAGTAGTGCTCAGAGAAACCATTTCGTGCAATCTTTGAGACAAACGCTCGCTGTCTTCCAATCCGCTCAGTCTTTCTTCAATGCGATCTTTGAGATTCGCATCGAGCTCCCTTTCCCGGTCTCCGGAAAAACACGCCATTTGAACTACACAAAACCCTGTCTGATCCGGTTTCTTCCACTCTGTTTCAAGTATCCGTCTTATCCAGCGTGTGACCGTTCTGGCAGAAACCACTTCGTTTAGAGGGCCGTAGAGGGGAATGCGTGAGGCAATACGCGAAAGAACCCACATATTAAGCCCTTCACCGCGGGATGTCCCGATTTGCTTTATGAGCGTTTTGCCTATCTCTTCCTTATTGTCAACTGGAAGTCTCTCCAGGTTGGCTATGGTGCGCCACATCTCGGTCCGCTCCGGCGCGGCAAGGCGGTGTTGCTTGGTTCCTTTCTTTTGCCCGGGCAGAAGAGCCGGACAGAGGTCGCGGAAAAGCGCCATTTGTTGCTTCTGGCTCAAGCCGCCGGCCACACGTCTCCACAGGATCCACCACTCCACCCGGCATTGTCGGTCACGGGAAAAGATAACACCGGCATGATAGACTTTCCATATCTGCTGCATTCGATAGTCATCCGCCACATCACCATATCCGGGCCTGAGACAAAACCCGACAAGATTCAGCCACCTTTCTTCATGTCTGGGGCTTATTTTTCGCCGGTCTGGCTCTGTAAGGAGGGCATCAGCAAGACGCCTCAAGACCGGAACCGGCCACTTCTCCTTGCTCGTACCAAGATGGTCGCGCAACGCTTTCATGACAGTGGCGGGCGTGACTTGATCATCTGAAAGAGGGCCTTCAGCGCTAAATGCAGCCCCCAGGGTTTTCAAAGCCCTTGCTATTGATTTTTCTGAAATTGATTTTTTCCGTCCCTTCTTCTTGAGGCGCTCTTTATCCTCTACTTTTTCACTTACGGCTGGTCGGATATTGAATTCGAGCCTCCATCGATGCTCGGTTTCCCTGGAATGGCAAGCAAGGTCTAAGGTCCCGAGCTCTGTAAGGCGAGCACAAAGGTAGACCGGTATTTTGCGGACAACCCTTTTTTTCCCAAACCGCAAGATTGTATGAAGTGGAGGGAGCTTAAACAACGAATCTTCCTGCAGAGCAAGAACCTGGCCGAGTTGATCGCCCCTTCTGGCATTAGAACTGTAAAGCGAAAAAGAGACCGGCTGGTTCGGCAGCACCTTGAATACCGGAGATTCTATCTCTGCCTCTTCCCCTTCTTCCATGCCCCTGGGTATAACGCATACGGCCTTGATTTGTCCGGGCGATTTCTCAGTCTCACCCGTGGTCACGACCTTTACGTAATAGGAGCGCGGGCTTCCACCCACAATGCGGATTCCGCGGCCCCGGCGCACCATGCCATAGTATGCGGCACCCCGTGCTACTGCCACGGCGGGGAGCTCATTTTCAAGCACCACAGGACGCCACTTGACCCCTCCGGCCTTTGAAAACCATCCCGACACGATATCTACCACACGTTGTCTAATTCCCTTGGGCGTAAACACTCCGCCGTTAAAAAGAATAGCGTCTGGTCGTAGTGACAGGGAATCATCGGCTCGGGAAGAATCGGCCGCCTGGTGTCTTTTCAAAAACGCCGCCAGATGACGTGGAACAACAGGATCTGCAGCAAACGGGAGCCCCCACTCCTGAATACCGCTGCCAGTCCTTGGGATCGGCATTTCATCGGCTTGTGTACACGGGAAAAAGCCCTTGATAATAGCATCTTGTACGTCCTCCGAATCGAGTAAGCCGGACAGGGCACCGGCAACGATTCCTTTACCACGCCCGGGAAGGCTGATCGGAACGGATTGAGGCTCTCCTTCTGTGAGAATTTTCTCTTTCGCGCTTCTGCAAAGGGATGTCAGCATCTGCCAGCGAAGGGAATCGAGCCTCTTTTCACTGCCACCCATCATCCGGGATTCAACCAAACGGGCCAGGGCCAGATCCATATTGTCGCCACCAAGGAGGAGGTGTTCTCCCACAGCGCTGCGTTCTGGGACCGGCCCAGTCTCCCCCTTTTTTACACGGATCAGGGTAAAGTCGGTGGTCCCCCCTCCAATGTCGCAAATGAGGATGACCGTTCCCGGACCAATGGTTTGTTGCCAATCTTTCTCGTGACAGGCTATCCACGAATAAAATGCAGCCTGAGGTTCTTCAAGGAGCGTAACATGGGCAAGACCTGCTTTTTGTGCTGCCTCTAAGGTGAGTTCTCTGGCAACTTGATCAAAAGAGGCGGGCACGGTGAGGATCAGGTCCTGTTCCTCAAACTGCTTGGCAGGATCGCCGGCAGTTACTGCATGGTTCCATGCGTCACGCATATGCTTGAGATAAAGAGAAGAGACCTCCACAGGAGAGAGCTTTGAAATTTCTCCCACATCTCCCCACGGAAGAATAGGTGCCTTGCGATCCACACCTGAATGACATAGCCACGATTTTGCAGAGGAAACAAGACGCCCTGGGACCTTTGCCCCCTGGATGCGGGCAAATTCTCCAACTGCAAGATCTGCGTTCTCAGCCCAGGGCAGATCAAGGCTTCCTGCGGGTAGATCGTGACCGGTTGAAAGATATAAGAAAGAGGGAAGCCCCTTGCGCTGTGCAATTTCCCCCTCGCCGGTCAACTGGGGGACAGGAAAGGTTTGAACGGCATCTGAACCACCGGTCGGATATCTGCGGGTATCGATATATGAAATGGCGGAATTTGTTGTGCCAAGGTCTATCCCTATGACGTATCTGGCTCTTTTGGATGTCATCTGTTTTATCGGTTTGGCCCGTTGAG
>JADFWI010000031.1 GCA_015222985.1 Pseudomonadota bacterium
GCAATCCGTATCTGGCTTTTGCGGTGATGCTGGCTGCAGGCCTGAAAGGGGTTGAAGAAAACTATGCGCTTCCTGAGCCGGTCGAGGAAGATATCTACGAGATGGATAGGGCAGCACGAGAGAGAGCGGGCATCGACTCGCTACCGGGCAGTCTCTTTGAAGCGATTCATGAGGTGGAAAAGAGCGAACTGGTACGCGAGACCCTGGGCGATCATATATTCAACAAGTTCATTGAGAACAAAAAAATCGAGTGGGATTGCTATCGCACCCACGTGAGCCAGTATGAGATTGATAAATATCTTCCAATAATGTAGGGATATAAGGAAAACGAATTAGCCGCAGACTCACGCGGACTGGCGCAGACAGACAGAGGCATTTTTTGTAATGCAATCCGCTTCAGGCGGAAAGAAAAGCTATGAAGATCGCTTTGGCCCAGATCAATCCCACCATCGGGGCTTTCAAACGCAACACGGAAAAGATGATGGAGTTCATAGACAAGGCAAAGAGCCTTTCCTGTGATCTTATCATCTTTTCGGAGCTTGTTATCTCCGGGTATCCTCCCCGGGACCTTCTGGAGAGGCAGGACTTTGTGGCCGCGAACCTGCGCCATCTCGAAGAACTCGTTGAGTCCGTGAGAGGGATCGGTGTTATATGCGGGTTTGTAGGTGAAAACCAGGATCAGGAGGGTCACCCCCTCCACAACTCAGCAGCGCTTTTTGATTCAGGAAAAATCCTCCACCTGTCTCACAAGAGGTTACTTCCCGACTATGACGTCTTTGATGAAAAAAGGTACTTTGAGCCAGGTACCCAGTACTCCTCTTTCTTGTACAAGGGCCGGAATATTGGACTGACCATCTGCGAGGATATCTGGAACGACAAAGATCTCTTTTCACGGAATGTGTTTTCACGAAGGCTTTACCCGGTTGACCCTGTAGCCCATATGATCAAAGAAGGGGCTGATCTTATCATAAATATTTCGGCCTCTCCCTACTATGCCGGCAAGACAGAATTCAAGCAGGACATGCTCGGCGATCTTGCCAAGAAGTACGGGGTTCCTCTCCTTTATGTAAATCAAGTGGGCGGAAATGACAGTGTGCTTTTTGATGGCGTCAGCATGGCCTTTGATTCAAGAGGTCGGATAGGCGCTCAAGCCGTAGACTTTGAAGAGGATATTGTCCTTTTTGACACTGACACCCAGAAAGGTGAACTCCACCAAGTCAGTGGAACCGAGGCAGAATCGATCCTTAAGGCCCTGATTATGGGTACGAGAGATTATGTTCGCAAGTGCGGATTTGCCAGAGCTATCGTTGGATTGAGCGGTGGCATTGATTCGGCCCTTACTGCCTCTATTGCGGTCCAGGCTCTCGGCAAGGAAAATGTGATGGGTGTTTTCATGCCCTCCCAGTATACGTCTCACGAAAACTTCGAAGACACCAAATCGCTGGCAGAAAACTTGCGGATAGAGTTCGTTCAGGTGCCGATTGCAAGTATATTTGAAGGGGTTTTAGAGGAACTCCCTCCGGTTTTCAAAGATGTGGCTACAGAGATTACAGGCCAGAATATCCAGGCCCGTATCCGGGGCACACTCCTGATGGCCTTTTCGAACAAGCTCGGGGGGCTTCTTCTATCAACAGGGAACAAATCTGAACTGGCCGTTGGCTATTGCACACTTTACGGTGATATGAGTGGAGGGCTGGCTGTCATTGCCGATGTTCCCAAGATGACGGTCTATGAACTTGCTCGTCTGATCAACAAGAAGCAAGAAGTTATCCCCAGAAGAATTCTTGAAAAGCCTCCTTCAGCAGAACTCAAGCCTGATCAGAAAGATCAGGACGATTTGCCGCCCTATGACATTCTGGACGGGATATTAAAGGCATATATTGAAGACAACAAAGGGGCGGAAGAGATCATTGCCATGGGATTTGACCCGGTCATCGTGAGAGAGACCCTATGCCGGGTTGATCGCAATGAATACAAACGACACCAGGCCCCGCCGAGCTTAAAGGTCACCACAAAGTCATTCGGTTATGGGAGACGATTCCCCATAGCCCAAAAGTACTCAGGGCTCGCCCACAAATAGCCTGCAAATCACAAGCGGTAACATCACATCTGATATCATTTTATTTTTACGAAATCCTACTTGACCGGAAGGTCGGTTCTGTGCCAGCTTGGTCGGCGCCAGAGTTCTACCCGAGTCTGTTGGCATTGTGAGCAAACAAAAA
>JADFWI010000241.1 GCA_015222985.1 Pseudomonadota bacterium
AAGGTTCTGGTCATCGGTGGCGGGATTGCTGGTCTAAGTGCAGCCTATGAGCTTACACGACTGAATCTTGATGTAGATCTGGTGGAAAAGAGCAGTTTCCTGGGCGGTCATGCGATTCAGTTTTGCTGCAAGGCAGATGACGAATGTCAAAAGTGCGGTGCATGCTCGGTGGAAAAAAGGCTCAAAGAGGTGATCGAGGAACCAAGGATCAAGGTCTCTCTCAGGTCAGAACTAACAGGAATGAACCGCAATGGAAGGTTTTCTTACACCCTTTCTTTAAAACCCCTCCATATTGATCCAAAAAAATGTACAAACTGCGGCCTGTGCCTTGAAAAATGCCCCGCAGAAGGGGCAATCGCCCGGGGATATTCCAAAAACAATGTACCGTTTTATGCCATTGACCAAAACAATTGCCTGTACTTTAAAGACGGAAGTTGCAAGCTCTGCCAGGACGTATGCCCTGAAAAGGCCGTCACACTGGATCAAGGTGATAGCCAGGCTTCCAGTGAGGCAGATGCTATTGTGGTGGCGACTGGCTTTGAGGCCTTTGATCCGTTGACCCGGTCCTGGTACGGTTATGGGATCAATAAGAACGTGATCACTGCCCTGGATCTTGAACGCATACTAAGGCAAAAAGGCGAGGTCTTGCGCCCATCAGACAACAAGGCCTGCGAGAAGATTGCCTTTATTCAGTGCGTTGGGAGCCGTGAGCCTAAATTACAGCATGGTTTCTGCTCCCAGGTATGTTGCAGCTATGCCATGCGTATGGCACAGGCCATAAGCCATCGCTCACCTGAGATAAAGGCAACTATATTTTATATGGACATACAAAACTGCGGCAAGGACTTCCCCGATTTTTACATGAAATGCAAAGAAAACATAGGATTTGTGCGTCTCGCGCCCTATGATATCTTCCCAGGAGAAGAGGACCGACTGATTCTTCGCTATTCAGACGAAAAAGACGGGCACCTTGTGGATGAAGCCTTTGATATAGTGGTGCTATCCATAGGAATCATGCCAGGTTTAAGTAATGCCAGTTTGGCTGACCTGTTGAAAATCGACCTTGACGAGTATGGTTTCTTTGCCTGCTCTGATCCTCTGGATGGTACCCCGACGAGCCAGAAAGGAGTCTTTTTGGCAGGTACTGCACAGGCACCGAAGGATATCGCCGATTCCATGGCCCAGGCTGGTCAAGCTGCCTATAAGGTGGCACAGTATTTGGGGGTTATGCCATGCCCGAAGTAAACAACGTATCGTCAGAAGTGATGCCTATGGAAGAGATACGTATGGATACCACCGTACTTGTTATTGGTGGGGGGTGGAGCGGTATAAAGGTCGCCTGTGAGCTAGTGGACATAGGCTATAGGGTGATCCTTATTGAGGATAGTACAACACTGGGAGGGGAAGCTTTATCCGATCATCTGGTTACTTCCAGTAGAGAAAAACTGTCTGGCCTGTTGGCAAAAGTGAAGGACCTTGAAGCAGTTGAAGTGCTGGTCTCGACCAGGCTTGTCATTTTGACTGGTGTACCGGGAGATTTCCGTGTGTGGCTGGAACAAGAGGGCAAGGTATCGGAAAGAACTGCCGGTGCTGTGGTTGTGGCACTCGAAGCCGAAACAGTTTCTTTATCGAGTGCCTATGGATTACAGGCTGCTGAAAATGTTCTAACCCAATCTGAGGTGGAGGCCAAGCTGGCTTCTGGTAAAACCGGTGAAATCTCCAAGGATGTCCTTTTCCTGGTAGGACTTCAGCAGGAAGGCAGTCCGCTGGTCATGGAGCGTGCCATACGAAGCGCATCTCAAATCCAGGCCCTTGAGGGATGCCAGGCAAAAGTGGTGGTTGGAAACGTTAAGGTTGCAGAGCATGGTCTCGAATCCCTTTACACGGAGAGTCGCAAGAGCGGGATCATCTATTTAAAGGTTAAGGAACCGCCCAAGATCAGACAGGATAGGTCTAGTCTTCAGATTGACGTTTTTGATTACGTATTGAACCGCGATGTGAAACTCACACCCGACATGGTAGTGGTTGAGGATGCCTTCCTCCCCCATCCGGATGCCGCACGTGTGTCCCGAGTGCTGGGAATCGGCACCGATTCTGAAGGTTTTTTTCAGCAGGCTAATGTTTACTATCTTCCGATCCGTACCAACCGGGAAGGCATTTTTGTGATTGGTTCGGCAAGGGAGCCGCGCAACCTGATGCACGGGTGGACGGATGTGGGAAACACCGTGCTGGAAGTCCGTAATCTTCTTGGTGAAGGCAAGAAGCTTGTTCCCATAGAAAGGGCAAAGATCCACAGAGGCAAATGCACCATATGCCTCACCTGCGTCAGGGTGTGTCCTCATGGCGCCATTTATTGGGACAACCGGGCGATTATATCACCTGTGGCCTGCCAGGGGTGTGGTATTTGTGCCAGTGAGTGCCCTATGGATGCCATACAACTTGTGAACTACACGGATGACCAAATGGAGGCGCAAGTGCTCGCCTCCATAGAGAAAAAAGTGGAAGCGCCGCAGATCATCGCCTTTTGCTGCCAGAATTCAGCCCATGAAGCGAGCCAGATGGCACGCTTGTTTGGAAGCTCCCTGCCCGAGGGGCTACAGATGATAAAGGTTCCTTGTGCAGGCAAAGTAGATGTGGACTATATCCTTACTGCCTTTGAAGCCGGTACGGACGGAGTGCTGGTCATGGCCTGCCACAAGGACAACTGCAAATCACAACATGGAAACACCTTTGCCGAGTGGCGGGTAGAGCATGTTGGCAGGATGCTCGAAGAGATCGGCCTGGAAAAAGAACGCGTCCGTTTTGCTACGGTTGCCTCGAACATGCCTGTGGAGTTTGTTCGGATCACGAACGAGATGGAAGACACACTCAAGGGTCTGGGACCTAGTCGTATAAAAAAACAGGCTGCTGCATAATCACTTTGTGGGTAGTACCCACAGGAATGCCGCTGTGAATATCTAGTTAAGCAGGCGGCGAAAGTGTTTTTTAAGGACGGAACGTATGTTTTACACGATCACCCTATATGTTTCCCTGGTTATTTTTTGTATCGGTTTGCTCTACAAGATATCGAACTGGTTTCGATATAAGATTGGGCAAGATGCCAAAAATATATCGGTCTCAACCAGGATTGGTGCGGCTATTAAAGGGATATTATCGACTTTTTTTAGTGTAAAGGTATTCACACTGATAAAGGTCTTTGTCCTGGATGTGCTCCTTCAGGCACGGTTATTGAGAAAGGACTTTGTCCGGTGGTTGGCCCATATATGTATTTTTGGCGGTTTTATGCTGCTTCTTTTGATGCATGCGCTTGAGACGCACATTTCCTCTGCCTTGTTTTCAGACTATTATTCGACCCTGAACCCTTTTATGTTCTTAAGAGACTTTTTTGGTCTCATGGTGTTCTTTGGGTTAGCCCTTGTCATTTACCGGAGATTTTTTTCTAGGGCACCCCGTCCTGCAACGAGTGGTATGGATTACTATGCCATCATTATCCTGGCTGTCATCATGGTTTGTGGTGTGCTCTTGGAGGGGACCAAGATAGTATCGCATTCCAAGTATGAGGAGATGGTGGAAGAATACGCCGTGTTGGATGAAGAAGAGGAGACCCCTCTTGAGTCCTATTGGGTTGATAAGTTTGGCGTGGTTTCCCCTGACGTAAAAGGGCCTTTTGATAAGGATACCCTTAAAGAGGGAAAAGAATTACACGAAATGAGCTGTGCCGAGTGCCATTCCCGTCCGCAATGGGCATTTCTGGGCTATGGCGTGGCCACGGTGTCAAAACCGATAGCCTTGTCCTTGGATAGAGCAAGGATACATACCTTGTTATGGTATGTGCATTTTCTGGCGTGTTTCATTGGCCTGGCCTATCTTCCGTTTAGCAAGTTCTTTCACATCTTTGCCACCCCCGCGACCTACCTCCTCAATGCTGTGATGGAGCGAGAAAAATCAGACCCAGCCAATTTAGCCACCAAGCAGGCCATTGAACTGGACGCCTGCATCCACTGTGGCGACTGCACCGCACGCTGCTCTGTTGCCGTGGCTTTCAAACAAATTCCAAATCCAAATATCCTCCCGTCTGAAAAGCTCGTTGCATTAAGGGCTCTTGCTTCTGGCAAGGTACTCCCGGAAGAACAACTTCGGGTTATTCAGGAAGGGAGCTATATCTGCACTGACTGTCATCGTTGCACAGATGTCTGCCCGTCAGGCATCAACCTGGAGGATCTCTGGTTTAGCATGAGAGAGCACCTGGCTAAACTAGGGTATCCGAAACCAGAGGTTTGGGCCAGACAAGGGATGGGTGCTAATTTCGATTTGACGAAGTTGAAGGAGCAAACTTTGTCCCTCACACCCGTTGACAGGAAATTCTTGGGAGGATTAGGGGCTTCGGCACAGGCAAGTACCTTCTCTGTTTGCTTTGGATGTGAGAATTGTACCAACGTGTGTCCTGTGGTAGGCAACTATGAGAACCCGCAGGAAGTTCTCGGTTTAGTGCCGCATCAGATCATGCACGCCCTTGCTCTGGGTCGCAGAGATCTGACCTTTGGCTCCAGGATGCTATGGGATTGTGTGACATGCTACATATGTCAGGAGTACTGTCCCCAGGGGGTCAGTGTGACCGATGTGTTCTATGAGCTGAAGAACCTTTCGTTCACACACCTAAAAGAAAAGGCGTAATTGATGGAATTTGCATTATTTCTGGGATGCACCACCCCTTCCCGCTTGAAACAGTATGAATATTCTTCAAGGGCTGTTTTGGGGGAGCTGGGTGTTACACTGGTAGATATCGATGAATTTAAATGTTGTGGATATCCGTTGAGAAACATTGACTTCAAGGCCTTTGTGCTCTCTTCAGCCAGAAATTTGGCCCTGGCTAAGAAGGAAGACCTAAAGCTTATGGCGCTCTGCAAGTGTGGCTACGGGACCTTGAAGATGGCCTCGCATCTCATAAAGGAGAATAGTTCCTTACGAGAAGAGATCAATGAGATACTGGCCAAAGAAGGCCTGGAATATCAGGGAGACGTTGAGATCCTGCATTTTCTCACCGTGCTTCACAAAGAGGTGGGACTCGAGGCCATAAAAGATAAGATAACGAGGCCTTATGAAAACCTCAAAGTTGCCACTCACTACGGTTGTCACGCCTTGCGCCCAAGTCAAGTCACCGAATTTGATGATCCTGTGGCCCCGACTTTATTTGACGAACTGGTAAGCATCACAGGTGCCAAGAGCATTGAGTGGCCCATGAAGCTAGAATGTTGCGGCGGCCCGTTGTCCGGGGTTAATGATGAGCTTTCTTTTGCTTTCACAGACAAGAAGCTGTTAGATGCCAAAAAAGCGAGTGCTGACTATCTTACTACTGGGTGCCCATTTTGCCAGATTCAGTTTGACACATTCCAAGACCAGACCGGACACGGGCGGGGTACAAACCATCACGTACCGGCCATTCTCTATTCACAACTACTGGGGCTTTGTCTGGGGTTGGATAAAGAGACTCTCGGGTTCGACAGCAAACGTACAGATATAGCAAAGATAGAGAGCTTCCTGTCGCCATAGAGACGACTCCCTGCCCCACGTATCCCTTCTTCGTCATCTCCACAAATGCTTTTTGCTCAATGGCCGTCTACGCTTGACCTCTTGTCTCGTTTTACGTATACTTACAGGAACTAGCGAAGCCTCGCCTCAAAAGCAGCGAGGTTTCGTCCGCCGCCGGACTGGTTGCTGGATGCTTGACCTCAAAACGTGACTCATTTGTTGATTTTTCGCCTTAATAGGTATTGAGGAGATCACCATGAAGGATAAGGACGAGAGCATCGAGTATACTCCTGACAAATTGGCTTTGAACGTGGCGATCATGGGGGGAGGCAGGGCGTGCAAATTCTTCCTCGGTCTTCTCCAGAACAATCCCTTTCCTTTCCTGGATATGAAGATCGTGGGGGTCTGCGATATTAACCCGGATGCCGAAGGCCTTCGTATGGCCCAGGAGATGGGGATTTACACCACCCAGGACTTCCGAGACCTCTTGAAGATTAAGAATCTCGATAGTGTGATCGAAGTGACAGGCAACAGAGGAGCCCTCCTCGAACTCATACGACACAGGCCCAAGGGAGTGGGGGTGATCGAACACAACATTGGAAGGCTCTTGAGGGGCTTGCTTATGATAGATCAGTCGTTGAAAAACGCACAGCAACAGCTATTTCTCAAGGACATGATTACCGACTTTATGATGCAACAAACCAATCAGCCAGTTGTAATCCTCAGCCCGGATTTCACGATCTCGGAGGCCAATGAGGCCTACCTCAAATCTGTCGACAAACCCAGAAACGAAGTGATTGGAGCACACTGCTATGAAGTCTCACATGGGCTCAGTGTTCCCTGTTCAAGTTGGATGTCGGAAATAGGATGCCCTCTGGAGGAGACCATGAGAACCGGCCAGTCCGCTCATAAGGTCCAAGAGCATCTAACCGCCGGAGATAATATAGCATACTGCGATATGATCACCTATCCGATAAAAAATGCGAACGGCGAGATCGTGCGGGTCATCGAGATCTGCAGGGATGTTACCGAGGAACTTTCATCACGAATTACCAGGCGGGTCGAGGAGGTGACGGCTGACATGGGGAAACTGATCCAGGAAGATCGGATGATCTCCCTTGGAAAACTCGTGGCAAGTTGCGTCCACGAAATTAACAACCCCATTCAGGGGTTGTTGACCTTTTGCCGTCTCATGGAAGAGATTATGGCCGAGGGCGAGCCTGGTCCAACTGATCTTGAACAGTTCCGAATGTACCTCTCCCTCATGTCCAGTGAACTGGAACGCTGCGGAGATATTGTCTCAGGTCTCCTTTCGTTCTCCCGTGAATGTGCCACGGAATTCAAGCACATCGATCTCAACGAAGTCCTTGGGTCAGTCTTTAGCCTGACTCGCCACAAGATGGAACTCCAGAATATCGACCTGGATGAAAGGTTGTCCAGTATGCCTTTGATCATATACGGAGACGTCAATCAGATGCAACAATGCTTTCTCAACTTGATCTTTAACGCATTTGAAGCCATGCCTCAAGGGGGTCGGCTGTCGGTGAGTTCCAGGCTGGACACGGCCAAAAAATGTGCCCACCTGGAGATTCAGGATACGGGCTCCGGGATACCTGACGAAGAGTTGAGCCGCGTATTTGACCCCTTTTTTACCACAAAGGGAGAGGGCAAAGGCACCGGGCTTGGATTGTCTATCGTATATGGCGTCGTAAAAAGTCATAAAGGCGACGTTAAAGTGAAGAGCGAGCTGGGAAAGGGAAGCGTTTTTACCTTAACCTTTCCAATCGAGTAACCTCTGTTGTAACTGTTCACGCGGTACGCGTGCTGTCATTGCGAGGAGTGAGGAACGAACGACGAAGCAATCTCCCCGCATCGACCAGGAGATTGCTTCGCTTCGCTCGCAATGACTGGCTGTATATTGCACAGTGATACAGCGGACTTTGGGAGCTGTGAACGGTTACCCTCTGTTTAGTATGCTGGAGAAAGCCCATGGATGACAAGATGAGCATCATGATCGTGGACGATGAGATGATCGTCCGGGAGTCCCTTCGCCATTGGTTTAAGAAATATGGCCACGTGGTGGAGACAGCCTCATCAGGCCCTGACGCCCTGGAAAAACTGGAAAAGTCACCTTTTGAGGTCCTGTTTGTGGACATGAAGATGCCGAAAATGAGTGGCATCGAGCTGTTAGAGAAGGTGAAGGAAGAATATCCAGACACGATTATTATCATTATCACAGCATACGGCTCCATAGATACGGCTGTGAAGGCAATGAAAATAGGTGCCAGCGATTACTTGCTCAAGCCGTTTAAGCCCGATCAGCTTTCCCTTGTGTTGGAAAAGATAGCCAGCCAAAGGAAACTAACTGCCGAGTACCAGTATATTAAGGGCCGGCTCGAGGAAATCACTCGTTTCGACAACATCATCGGGGAATCCCCGTCCATGCAGGCGATGTTCGATCTCATCCCCGAGATCGCCCAGAGTGACTCCTCCGTCCTGATTACGGGAGAAACCGGTACGGGAAAAGAGCTGGTGGCCAAGGCGATCCATGCCAGGAGCCCTCGATCTAATGGCCCCTTCGTTGCCATCAACTGTGGTGCGATCCCTGATACCCTCCTGGAAAGCGAGCTTTTCGGCCATCAAAAAGGGGCCTTCACCGGCGCGGTCCACGCCCGTAAAGGCTTCTTAGAGGTGGTCACCGGTGGGACCCTCTTCCTGGACGAGATTGGAGAGATCAGCCCCAAGATGCAGATCGATCTATTACGCGTTCTGGAAGATAA
>JADFWI010000242.1 GCA_015222985.1 Pseudomonadota bacterium
AATAATTTGAGGAGCGGAGCGACATCATTATTCGACGTTCGACGTTCAATGTTCGATGTTGGACGTTCATCTTTCAAAACAATTCCATACGGCGTAAATGTAACCTGTGAACGGTTACAGAAAATGTAATCCTTAAGTAGCGCAGATCAGGAGGCATCATGGTACGGATCTATCGTTTGACAGCGACAACACGGGTACGGCGTCCGGCCGCCTTGTTCGTGTTTTTGGGCCTTGTCCTTTTCTCCCTCGGTCACTCTTTCGCGGGAGCAGAGACCGGGGCCTCCACTCAAGACAGTGTCCTCACAAGCCAGGCTGTGGATCGGATCATTCCTTCCAAGCCCAATGACCTCTTTGTTGTTTTAAGAAATGGGCTCAGTGTGCTTATCCGTGAGTCCCACGGCTCAAATGTGGTTTCCTGTCAGGTCCTCGTCAAGACAGGGTCTATTTTTGAGGGCGAGCGGATGGGAGGGGGGATCTCACATTACCTGGAACATGTGGTTTCCGGCGGGACCACCTCCAGGTTCACGGAAGCCGAAATCAAGGAGAGGCTCCAGGATATAGGGGGCGCCACAAATGCTTATACCAGCTACGACGACACGGTCTACTTCATCAATACGACAAGTGCACATTATCAGGAGGCCCTTAAGCTCCTTTTGGCGTATGTGACTGACTGTCAATTCAATGATGCAGAATACCAGAGGGAAAAAGCCGTCATCCTTCAGGAGTTTCAGTTGGGGGAGAACGACCCTTCAAGGCAGTTGTGGCACTCATTTGTGAAGACAGCGTACCGAAAACATCCGATTCGGCATCCCGTAATAGGCGAAAAAGAGGTCTTTCTCAAAATGGACAAGGATGACCTCATGGCACACTACCGCCGTTGGTATACGCCTGAAAACATGGTCATTGCTGTGGCAGGCAAAGCGGACAAAGAAGATGTGTTGAAAGTTGTCCTCGAGTTGGCCGGCAGCCTCAAGAGAACTGAGAATCCCCCATATGTCCTTCCACAAGAACCGCGGCAGTTTTCTTCGCGCAAGGTGGTCAAGACCCTGGCAATAGCAAGGCTGACAAAAGCTCTTTTGGGCTTTCGAACCATCCCTCTGACAGATCCTGACCTCTATGCCCTTGACGTGCTGGCAGTGATCATGGGCGATGGCCGTACTTCAAGGCTTTATCGACGAATTAAGGACGAAAAGAGGCTCGTTCTTTCCATCAACGCATCGAGCTGGACCCCGCCCTATGCTGAAGGGCAATTTTCGGTTTCCATGAGTCTTTCCGGGGAGAATCTGTCGGAAGCCGTGGACGCGGTATGGAAGGAACTCTCTGATCTGAAGGAAAACCTCGTTGAGGAGGATGCCTTAAGCCGGGCAAAGAATATCGTTGCGGCAGACCATGTTTTCGGACTGCAATCCGCAGCAAGCCAGGCCGCTCGGTTGGCCTCGGATTGGGTGGCTACAGGAGATCCCTATTTCAGCGAGACCTATGTGTCGAAGATCCTGGAAGTTACCCGTGAGGAACTGAGAGGGGTTGCCAGGAAGTATTTTCAGCGGGACAGAATGACTCTTGCAGTAGTTAACCCACCTTCGGCCGTAACTGAGAAGGGCGATTTCCAGCCTGTCGAGCCCCCTGGGTCGGGAATTGAGGCACGGGTGCTGCCCAATGAGATGACGCTTCTGTTGAAACGGAACCCGGCCGTCCCTGTTGTTTCCTTCAAGTTTTTTGTAAAAGGTGGGCTTCGATTCGAACCGGTGGACAGACCGGGCCTTTCTCATTTTATGGCTGGTCTTTTAACCAAAGGGACTACAAGCCGGACCAAGTTTGAAATTGCCAAGACCCTCGAAGATCTGGGAGGACATATTACGGCAAGTTCCGGATACAATACGGTAAGCGTGTCGGTCTCGGTCTTGAAGGATCATTTTGACATAGCCCTCGATTTGCTGGCCGATGTGGTTCTTCACCCCATTTTTCCCGAGAGTGAAATAGAAAAGCAGCGAAAAGATACACTCCTGGCCATCAAAAGGCTCGATGAACAGTGGACCACGGAGATCACAAGGCTCTTCAAAAGACACTATTATCGAAAGCACCCCTACCGAAACGATGTGCTTGGCAAGGCAGAGGCGGTGACGGGATTTTCCGAAGAGGATATCAGGGGATTGTATGAGTCGATAGTGATGCCAAATAGTGCGGTTTTGGCGGTTTTTGGCGATATTGACCCGGACGTGGTTGCTCCAAAGGTTCGAGAGGCATTTAAGGACTTTGAGCCCGGGATGTTAGAACAGCCCATCATTGAGGCAGAGACTCACAATATTGAGGAGGACGAGATCTTTGAGACACTAAACGAAAAGACATCGGCTGCCATTTTTGCAGGCTATAACGGCCTGCCTCTCGGTGACAACGACACGCCTGTGGTGGATGTGCTGGATGCAATTATTTCAGGGATCGGATATCCGAACGGTTGGCTGCATGACGCCCTTAGAGGAGGACAAAAGAGCCTGGTCTACTATGTGCATGCCTACCCGGCATTTGGGATAGACGGCGGCTATTTCGGGATAATGACCCAGACAACAGTGGAGAATTATGAGAAAGTGCTCAAGATTGTCCTGGACCAGATGGTCTTGATTCAGGAAAAGGAAGTGGACTCCAAAACCCTTGAGCGAGCCAAAAACGTTTGTATTACCATGCACGAGATCGGACTGGAAACGATTGCAGCCCAGGCCTCAAGCTCAGCGCTCAACCAACTCGTTGGATTGGGATATGATTATGACACGAGCTATGACGAATTGATCGAAAAGGTAAGTGCCGCCGACGTATTACGCGTAGCCAGAAAGCTTTTTTCACATCATCTGATTGTGACGACAAAACCAAGAGAAGTGCCTGGCTAATTCCATCCCACAGAATCGGATTACTTAACCAGTCAAGACGAAATACCCATTGACCCAATATGGGAATTGTATTATCGTGAGTTACAAGGAGCTGGTCAACATGCAAAAAAGTATAAAAATCAGTGACGATTTCCAAGAGATTTGTACAAAAACAATGGATGACCGAAACCGGCTCACTCTTGGCGAAATCTTCAAGGGATACAAAAGGGTTCGATTATTTATGAATGACCGCGGTGAAGTACTCTTACAGCCGATAGTTGAAATCCCTGCTTCGGAGCTTTGGCTTTTTCAAAACAGGGATGCCTTTGAAAGCGTACAAAGGGGTTTGAAGGAAGCATCTGAAGGTAAAATAACAAAACTTAATCTTGATGAACTTTAGGATTACGTATTGTTTGAAATATTGCATACAGATGAAGCAAGAAAACAATTAGACAGGCTTAAGACTGATAAGGGACTTGAAAAAAGACATAAAGCGGTCAAAAAGGCTATAAACTTTCTTTCCTCAAATCCGAGACACAAGAGCCTTCGAACACATGAATTTACCAGCTTAAAAGGACCCAATGGAGAGAAAGTATTTGAGGCTTATGCTGAACAATCTACTCCAGCAGCGTATAGAGTCTTCTGGTATTATGGTCCTGATAAAGATCAAATCACTATTATCGCGATTACCCCTCATCCGTAAATCAAGTGGGCCAAGTGGGTATTGAATCGCTTTTGCCCGCATAAGATAAGTTCCGGTCTATGAACTACCCCGAGGCAAGCCTCGATGCAGCTCATTGGAACTTAATGGCAGTTATCCTGCGTTTATACAAAAAATCTCGACGCCGACATTTGGTAGAGCCCCTGCTCTCTTTTTTCAGCGACGCCCTCTTGTTTGACAACCTGTATGAAAGGGATCCCTCCCAATATGTCTCTGCTCTTTCGATGATGATAATCTATACTCGCGCGTGAGAGCTTTGCTTCAATCATTAGCCATGGCTCACTATCCCTGAGTATCAAAAAATCGGTTTCCTTGCCATCACGGTTCCGTATGAAATGCATCTGAAAGTTGCCTATGCCTGCATCGGTCCAAAGCTCCAAAATAGCCTTCAGCTCAACGGCCACATAGTTTTCAAATCGTCCCGCAGGATCATTAACCCTTGACCAGTCATAAAAATACGCCTTGGTTTCTTTTGTCAGAGAAAAAAGCAAGGCAAGTTTTTGTATTATTTTAAAATTGCCATGGCAATTTTAAATATATAGAAAATATTGCCCAAAAGGAAGGATAAGAAAAAAGTACCCGTTCATTCTAACATGAGCAAACTCAATGGACCTTGATATTGCCGTGTGGCTGCTCACTCTGGCTTGACATGAATATTGCATATCTTCTATGTTCTTTAAACACTCAAGATGTGATTGCCACAGGTCTCACATGGAAGCTTCTATCAATGCAATTCGACTTTTGCCACGTGAATCTTTCCGAATGAGGCCCTTCACTCCTATTCAGAAACGGGGCTGTATTACATGATTTCGCGCAAAAAGGCAGTATGGACGACGGTCTCACTGGGCTGTTTTCTCGTTGGTCTGGGGACCGCATGGTTGGTATGTCAGAAGACCGTTTCTCTGCCATTTCGGCAGACAAACGATACTCTGCACGAGCAAGACTCTCCTATTACGCTTGATCTGCTCATACCCGCCGGCATCCATATTGACGAAAAAATGACCATTGGGCAGGTGGTCCGGCTCCGTTTTCAAAAGCCAGGCAGCAGACTGACCTTGTTTCTTGCCAAGATTTCAGGAATCATTCCAGTCAGATACCGTCTTGTGGGAACGGCAATCCTGTACGTTTTCTGGACCTTCCTGTTTCTGCTGTTTTTCCGGATTTTTACCTGGATGCGGTACGCTTCAGCTTTGGGAATCAGTTCTCTTTGCGGCGCCACAGTCTATTTTTTTATGCCTGACTTGATTACTGGGAGACTTGATGACTGGATTTTCCTGGTTTGGTCATTCGTCTTGTTGGCAGCAATACGGTGGCGCCTGAAGCGGAAAAGAACAGAATCCACCTAGTTTCCTGTATCGTAAGTTCGTGCAGTTAGAGCATCCAGCCCATTGCCTTGCGAAGA
>JADFWI010000243.1 GCA_015222985.1 Pseudomonadota bacterium
GACAACCCGATTCTGTTCAGGTTTTCTTCGAGTTTGCTGTCACTGATTCGGACCAGGCGCAGGATGTCACCTGCGTGAGCTTCTTCAAGGGTCATCATTTTTTCGATCCCCCGTTCCAATAATTGTTTTCAATTCCGGGCTTGATGGATGTGGCTTTAAGAGCGTAGCCAAGAAGCCCGATCGTGCTGCAGTTATGTATGAGCGCTGCCGTAAGCGGTGACACAAATCCAAATACCGCAAGCAGTAAAGCAAAGGAGTTGATGCTCAGGTTCATGTAAAAGTTTTTTCTTATAACAGACATAACCTTCTGAGAAACCTCACGGGAAAAGGCAAGAGACGTCAGGTCTTCGTTAAGTAATACCACATGTGCCGATTCTTTGGCAAGATCAGCGCTGCCTGGCATGGAAATTCCAACGTCCGCCTTGACAAGGGCCGGCGCATCGTTGACTCCGTCCCCAACAAAAGCCACAACATGACCCTGCTCCTGCAACTGCTCGATGATATCGCCTTTGTCTTCGGGCAAAAGCTTCCAGTGGATTTCATCAAGACCCAGCTCCCTGGCCAGGGCCTCGGCGCTTTCTTTCTGATCGCCGGTCAGTACAACAAGCCGTTTCACTCCTGCCGCTTTGAGCCTCTTTAGCGCTGCGGCAGCCTCGGGCCGAACAATATCTCGAACCGCTATCAGACCGATAAGCTTCTCCTCTCTGGCCACATAAAGCAGGCTCTTTCCCTGGGATTGCAGTTTCCCGGCACTGGCCTCGCTCACGGAGCAATTGATCCCTTCGTCTTCAGCAAGAAAATGAAAATTGCCCACCAGCACATTAAACGAATTGACAAATGCCGAGACCCCATGTGCAACAATAAAATCGCATTCAGCCGCCTGAGAAACCGTTATCTTGCGACGTGCCGCTTCTTCGAGTATCGCTGCAGCCGCAGGATGGCGATAATGGGCTTCTGCTGCAGCTGCCAGGCTGAGAACCTCTTTTGCTGTGCTGCCATTGAATGAAAGGACATCCGTGACCTCCGGAGATCCTTTTGTCAGGGTTCCGGTTTTGTCGAAAATAAATGTATCCGCCCTGGCAACGGCCTCAAGTGCAGATGCACCTTTGATGATGACACCCCCTTTGGCCGCTGAGTTCATACCTGTTTTTACGGCCACAGGGCTCACGAGTTTCAATGCGCAGGAGTAATCCACGGTCAGCACGGCTGATGCCCGGCGAAAGTCGCCTGTGACTGCTAAAATGGCGATACCCATCCCAAAGGTGAGGGGAACAAGACGATCCGCAAGGGCCGAGGACTCGGTTTGAACAATTGACTTGTTATTCAGCGATTTTTCTATGTACTGACTGATCCTGGCAGTTGTGGCTTCAGCGCCGACCCGGCTGGCCCTGATTTTGATACGACCCTCTTCAATAAATGTTCCTGAAAAGACCTCGTCACCGACAGTGGTGTCCACCGGCAAAGGCTCCCCTGTAATGGAGGCCTGGTTGACGGTAGCAGCTCCTTCCGCCACAACACCGTCCACAGAAATAAGTTCGCCGTACCCGCAGATAACTATATCGCCAATACACACATCCCTGACCGGGATTTCTGTCTCAACTCCCTCCACCTCAATCCAGACCATATCCGCTTCGTGCTTGTAAAGACTCAGGAGAAGCCTGTTGGACCTGTACTCGGCAAGCCCTTCGAGATACTTGCCAAAGGTCAGCAGTAAAACAATGGCGTTGCCTGCAAAATAGTCTCCTCTCAGCAGGGTAAAGGCAACCGCGCTGGCATCAAGAATGTCAACTGTAATCTTTCCGGCAAAAAGGCTCCTGATCCCTTTTGATATGATCGGAACGGCTGTAATCCAGGACAGAATCGCCTTCAGCCGCCTGGGAAGAAATAATACAGCGAAAAGGACTGCGCCAACCTTGAAGGTGTTCGTAAGATCCGGTGGATTAGACAGGTCGTATCGGGTGCAAAAAAATTCCCGGGGCGGATTTTCCAGAATCCCAAGAATACTTGTCCGGGTATCCGGCTCGTCGTCGTGCGTAACCACGATACATCCCGCCATCTTGTTTAAACGCACAGTTTCCACCCCTGGCAGTCCCTCAATATAGGCTTCAAGATAACGGGTGTCCAGATAGGGATCATTGAGAGATGAGCTGAGAATTCGAATTCTTCCCGAAATCTCATGGGCAATCTCGAACCGGTTTTCCCTGGCAGTTTCTACGGATTTCATTGCTTTTGTTCCTCTTTTCGTTCAGACACTATAGACTTTTAGATAATTAATTTCACAAGGCCAGAAGGAGGAAGGCGTATTAGTTATACGTCGACGACTGATAACACAGTGAAATTATTTATC
>JADFWI010000244.1 GCA_015222985.1 Pseudomonadota bacterium
AATACACTTTGCGTCAACTGCAGGCGAAGGTTTTTTCATCCCCGGTTCTTTAACAACGGTCTTGCGTTTGTTGCTGATTTTCTCTATGCGTGTCTTCACTGCGTCAAAACTGTTCAGGGCGGAAAGCTCCCAGAAGAGCGCAGCAACATGTCTATTGTCCATGTCCTGTGATGTTGAGCGAAGTTTTTTTATGATTTTATCGTATTCATTACCAGACCCCTCAAGGATGATACCCATGGCTACTCTCCAATGCCTATGAATCGCGGGTTTATCAGTATCTGACCATATCCTTCATTGCACCGTTCGCCGATACTTACAGCCTGCACGGCCTTGAGCCTGTCAGCAAGATCCTTTTTTTGACCCTTATTAACTTCATTTCTGAGCCTGTAAGCAAAAACAGAGCCTGCGGCAATGGCCTGATCCGGCTTTCTTGGAAGCCGGTGTATGTTGGACCAACCATCTATCACCAGCCTTGCAGAAAATCTCTTAAACGGTCGCTTGTCTTCTAAGGGATAGCTTTGCAGCATGTCTCCGAAAACGGCCTGGGCGTCCAGGTCTGTTACTGCCCGGAAAAGATTGTCATAGACAATGGCAGGGGTCTGAAGCACCACGACAAGCACCCTGCCGTTGACCACAGGAGCCGGGCGGAAATCAGCCTCTTTAGGTCCTCTGTCAGGATCAGGATACTGCTTCATCCGCGTTTCGAGAAATCCCCTCCTCTTTTTCCCTATGCCTACTCTAAGCCCAAAGTTATATTCATCATCCTTGTCGTGTCGCACATGGAGAGATTTATTGAACAGTTCCAGGAATTTTCCAAGATCGGCAGGAGCGCCGCTTAACCATCCGATAAACTGTTCTTCGTTACAGATTGAAGAATAAGAGTAGAGCGCGGCCGTCCTGGCCCTTCGAGTCGCCCGTTCCGATCCATGATAAAGATAGACCTCTTTCTTAGGTTCCAAAGGTCTTGGTCTGCTCTCCGGATTATCATTTCCGTGATAATAATATTCAGGAGACTTGCACTGCTTCAAAGGGGCATGGCACTCAAGACATTCTTTGTCACTGGATTGGATGGCGTCAATATACGAATGGCCGGGGTCTTCGGTCGCGGGAGGATGGTACTTACAGGCAAATGCGGAAAGAGGCATCCTGTATGGAAAACGTCCGGTTGCAATAAAATTTTCGCCTTCATCACCCGAAGGTATGGGAAAAAGGCCGTGAAAGGTTATTTTTCCTTGACAGAAGAGATCAAGAAAATCACTATTTCCAAGCCTGTCCTTTTCCCAGAGGGCGGCCAAGGCCCCACGAAGCATGCTGCCTGAGACATGGGATGCCGTTTCCATGTGGTTTCCCGAAAGGTAGGCCCTGCTTATGGTAACTGCACCACGGGTCGTGGCAATAAGTCTTAGATACGTCATAGTGCCTTCCTGTCTTCAATGTTTTCCACCAACTCGCGAAACTCGGCGGTCCGCACCTGCTTATTATTTTCAAAGGACGCAAAAGACCCGCTCATTTTGCACGCGCCCTTGCCTCTGGACTTGCGTCGTCCCACAGCGCGCGTGTTCAGCATTGCTGCAGCCAGGTAGACTGCTTTGTTTTCCTGAACGGATTCGGAAAAACGAATGGTTCCTTCAAATTCCAGGGCCGCGCCTTCTTCGAAAAAGAAGAGATGCCTGTCCAGGACAGTACCCGTCCGCATCTCCTGCTTGTGAGATGCATAGGGTTTGATGTATTGTTGCCTTTCATCGGCTGAACATTTTCCACTCTTGAGCATAGGCAGTATAAGCTCTTTGTCCGATGTACATGTAAAATCTTCCCAGGCGATAATGCCTTCCTGGGCCGAAGAGCCCAGAAAATAGCAGAGCATACAAGGATCTTCGCCAGGCCTGGAGATTGCGCATGGAAGCCTTGGTTCAGGGATATGGGGATTGTGAAATGCGCATATTGTATCCCTCTCCCGTTCAAAAAAGCTAAAGTGAAGGAGATCATACAAGCCTTGGGCCACAATGCCGGAAACCGTGGTGCCGGGTAGAACAGGCACACCGTCCGGATTGATTCTAAGAAGCGAGTCAATGACCCTTCCAAGTCCGAAACCGGAACCGACATGATACTGAGTTTTAAGTTTGATCTGAACAGTTGCCTCATTGTAGTAGCAGATATTCATCTTCTTGCACTCCATGCCCATATATCCGATTAACAGAGGTCTACAAGCTCAACAATATCGGCCTGCCAGGTACGCTGCGCACTTCTCTTAATGCCGTTGCGGTCAACAAAACGCCAATCATCATGCTCCAGAAATTCTTTCATCAGGAAACCCTTATAGGTCTCGGCATTCTTGGAATACAGGACATCCAGCCTGTTCGCCATGGCCCCCAACTTCACGAAACGTCCTTGTGCATCAACCCGGTCCTCGGTTATCTCTGAAGGATAGAATATGTTCTTCAGGTCCATGAATGTCCGCCTCGGTGTCTCCATGTCTTTTAAACGCTGAATATGCTTAACAAGTTTGCCTAATTCATCAACCAGATAGGGTCTTGCAGTAAGAAACGCATAGTTTCTGCCATCGGGTA
>JADFWI010000245.1 GCA_015222985.1 Pseudomonadota bacterium
CGATCAAGGGCTTTTTGCCAGAAGCGTATGGCCTTGTCTCGGTCTCCATATAGGTAAGCCTGCCCAGCATAGAGATGGTATCCGTCAGGTGCAGTAGGTGCCATTTCAATGAGGGTGAGAAATGCCTTTTCAGCTCCATGACGATCATTCAATTGCCGTCGAATCTCTCCTTGCCGCCACCATGAGGATCTGAGGTGAGGCCATGAATCGGTAAGTTGTTGTGCATAATGCTCAGCTACCGTGTAATTCTGTTTACTGCGAGAGATTCGAAATATTGACTGCAATATGAGACGGTCATTAGGGAGATAAGACAGTAGTTGGCGATAAATGGCTTCTGCAGGTTTTTGATAGCCGAGACTTTCAAGTGCACTGGCCAGCTGTACTTGCACAGAAGGCCAATCCGGCCACTGTTTTGCCACTACCTTTAAGGCATTCAGAGCATCCTCTTTCCATTTCCCTTGTCTATAAATGCTTACAAGATTTTTCCAAGCGGTTGGGCGATTCGGGTGAGTGGTAGTTATGGTAAAGAGCAGTTTTCGTGCTTTTTGAGTAAGATTATTCTGATGCCAGAAAAGTGCCTGTTTGTTGGAAATCTGAATGAGCTGGTCTCCAGCCTCTTGAACAAGCGATCCGAGCAAGTCAGCGGTGCGGCCCCGCTCGGCATTATCCCACAATGCAAAGGCTAACAGGAAACGTCCTGGAAGACTTGTGGGAAATGTATTGGCAAAAGTTTCGGCCAACTTCACTGCCGAGATTTTCAGGCCCAATAATCTCGCAGATCTGATTTGTAAAAATTGTCTGCGAATTTCATTTTGAATTGTGGAGGTAAATCGAGCTGGTAAAATATCAGGTGCCAATGGCCTCATCATTTTTAATGTATCGGTTGGACAGGGTGTGTCAGCAGGAAGGGCTTTCAACATAAATGGGTCAACAGGCATTCCCATAGGTCTGGTTATGCGTGCACGTAGTTGCCAGCTGCCTTTATTCTGAGCGCTTTTAATGAGGATACGGTTCGCCCCAGAGCGAAGTATAACAGGAATGACAATGCCATCAAATGTCCACTTGCTAATATGACGGTTTTCAAAAACAAGGATGTTGTTTACCCACACCTTTATGGCATCGGATGAAGACAGGCGAAGCTCATAGGACCCTTCTTTTGTTGCATGTATAACCGATGCCAGGTACCCAATAGCCCAGACGTTTGGATGAAGAAGTTCTTTCAAATTTATTGAGTTGGTTGAGAAAGCCTTTGGATACTGTGTCCGCCAGCCGATCTCAACCAATTGCCCTTGATAGGTTTTATTCATATCAATTTCTTGTTCCGGTGGATAGGAGATATCGAAGCCTTTATTCTGATCGTTATCCCATGTCCCGATCAATGCAAGGGGAATATTCCAGCCAATCGAGGCAGATGCTTTTTCAAATCTTTTCATCTCACCGCGCATGAACAGTGAGATTCCCAAAAGATAGGTTGCCAGGGTCTTTACATCGTGATCGGGATGGTGTTGCAAGGCCTCGCAGAGTTGCTCCATTCTCATCCGTTCTTTGAGAGTCACCGACATTTTGGAAAGCAAGTGAAGATGCAAGAGCGGCGTATCATTGTCTGGATCAAGGAGGGAAGCAGAAAGGTGTGTAAATCGATCTGAACGTCGATCTTCCAGATATGCAAGGTTGGCTGCAATTTCATGGTAGAGGGCTGTATTCGGACCGGCTTTTCGGGCTGCTTC
>JADFWI010000246.1 GCA_015222985.1 Pseudomonadota bacterium
TCCGCCTCTGCAGGTTCTTCGGCCTCTTTTTTCAGCTCATAGGGCTTCCAGCCGGTAGCCAGAATAATGGCCCCAAAGCGCTCAGCATCAGCATCCTTGGCCAGGATATTCGCAGGGTTCTCGGGCGTAGCCTCGTCAGCGCCGGGCGGTTGCGGTGGGGCCTCTGCTCCCTCAGCCGCCGCTACAGGCGCCGGTATGTCCCATTTGCTCTTGGTCCCGGGCGGCTTAAAGCTCACATCATAAAGCCCGGGGGCGCCGAAGACACGGGCCACCTCGGTCTCTGTACGGATGGTGATCTTTGGATTGGCCTCCGCCTCTTTTATAATCTCTTCAATTATGGGCGTCTGCAAGTTCTCGTACGGAAAGGACCAGGGTGTCTGTTTCCTGAGCTTAGCCGCAAACCCGCCGACTTGAGGCTCCTTCTCAATGACCGTGGCCTCGTAGCCGGCCTTTGCTACATCGATGGCCGCACTCAGGCCGGTGACACCGCCTCCCATGACCATGATCCGTTTGTTAATCTCTTCCTCTGGCTTGTAAGGCTCGGCAGGCTCGATCTTCTCGGCCTCGGCAATCCCCATGCGGAGATAGTCCTGAGCCATCTCTTGAATCCACTCGTCTACCTGGGGACCCTCTTCAGGCATGGCATCTTCTCGAGGCTTATGGCTCCATACCACGCCTTCTCTCAAATTAACCCTTTCAGTAATGGCCGGACGAAAATCAAAGACATCCCAAAGCACGCGTCGTGAACAGGCAGCAATAACAACCGTATTGACCCCTTCGGTTTCTATGTCATTTTTGATGAGATCAACGCCTTCCGGGGAGCATAGGGCGGGATGGGTCTTACAGATTTTTATCTTTGGCGGGACCTTTTTTTCCAGTTTTTCTATATCCAGAGCCTCTCCCAGCCCACAACCTTTACAGATATATACGCCAAACTTCTTTTCCATGGATTACCTCCTACCTGCTCACCAAAGTCTGAATGGCCTTAAGGGCCATACCAGTGGCATGTTGATTGGATGAAACTACATCTAGGGGCTTTGCCGCGCAACCCGTGGCAAACATGCCGCCCTGGGCCAGATCCGAGACCACAAAGCCATCCGGGTCGTACTTGACATTACCGGGTAACTTGGTGTCCGCCGTGTTCGGAACCATTCCAGTAGCCAGTACAGCCATGTCCACTGTTTCCCGGATCTTCTCGCCGGTCACTGCGTTTTCTGCCACCACCGTAATATCCTTGGTACTCGCATCTTCCTGAACTTCTGCGACTTTGCCCTTGATCAGGAAGACATTCTCGTCCTCTTTGATCTTCTTGTAGAACTTTTCGTAACGCTGTCCAGGTGCCCGTATGTCAATATAGAATATATAAACCTGTGCTTCAGGATACTGCTCCCTCACATAGGTGGCCTGTTTTAGAGATGCCATGCAGCAAATATAGGAACAGTATGGCAGGTGATTCTCGTCTCTTGAGCCTGCGCACTGAACAAAACCGATCTTTGTGATCTTCTTGTTATCCGACGGACGGAGGATATTCCCCTTGGTGGGGCCGTTCGGAGCGGCAAGGCGTTCCATCATCATGTTGGTGATGACGTTGGGATATTCAAATCCGAGATTATCTATCTTGGAAGCATCATAGGGTCTCCAACCCGTGGCCCAGATAATGGCCCCCACTTTGAGATTAATGGTCTTGGGTTTCATATCCAGCTCGATGGCGTCATACTTACAGGCCTCAACACACTTCTTTGCGTCCTCTGTGCCGATAATCTTGGGAGAAATGACGTAGCGCATGGGAAAGGCCACCCCTTGTGGCAGATAAGCGCCTTTCATCGTACACATATCAAAATTGAATTCATCGGGAAGTTTCGTCATGCAAACCTTTTCGCACTCGCCACAGCAAGTGCACTTTTCGTTCACATAGCGGGGATTGAGTTTTATAGTCACATCATAGCTTCCCGGAGACCCTGAAACGCTCTGTACATCTGCCAAGGTGAAGTAGTGAATCCTGGGGTTTTCTTTAATCCTTCTATAATTGATCTCAAGGCCGCATGTCGGAGGACATAGCTTGGGGAAGTAGTGCCTCAGTTGAGCCACCCTGCCGCCCAAAGAAGGCTCCTTTTCCACAAGGAAAACCTCATAGCCCACTTCAGCCGCTTCAAGGGCTGCAGTGAGCCCGCTGATACCTCCTCCCACAACCAGGATGCTGCCCGTCTTAATCGGATCTTCAGCTCTTTGTTCTTCTGTCATGCTATTCCTCCGTAGGTGTACGTTCTTGCGGAGAACCTCCGCGTTCTAAGGTTGACAAACTCACAAAAAGTCTCAACAACCTGTCATTTCGAGCGCAGCGAGAA
>JADFWI010000247.1 GCA_015222985.1 Pseudomonadota bacterium
AGTTGAATATCTGACGTTTGACTTTCATTAAACGCCTCGTCCAACAAGGCCATTATGAAGGCACATTGTCCTCATGCAGAGATAAACCTGGCTCCATCGCTTCGGCCAGTGAGGCATTACCCCCCACTTGTTGGATATCAACCCGGGGCCTCGGGTCGAGCGGGACTTTAACCCACCTGAAACGTGTGCTGCCAGGCACACATTACGGGCTGTTAAGACTAAAGAAGTCAAAGAGGTTCAAAAGTATCTATAAGTTCATTCAGAAATGGCATCCCCTAGAGCCAGACACACTTCATCGGCCGTGATGGAGCGGGTCTTACCGGGCGGCACCGAGCCGTAGCGCCCGCCGAGTATGCACAGGAAGCGCGGACGGCACTCATCAACTATCTCGCGGCAGACTTCCAGGGCATCCTGTTCGCTGGTAACACCCCAGCGCAGGTCCACGTCAATGAAGTGAATCCGCCGTTTCAGCAACTCCTCCCGCAGCCGCGGAAACACAGAGCGGACGAGATGATCCCGCTCTGCCTGCATGTCTTTGAACTTAGAGGAAATGAAGACGCGGATGGTTTTCCAAGTGGTATTCATCTTCTGCCAGCCAATCGTCGCGGGTTAGCCGCGAACACACGGCCCGTCTCCACATACTATTAGGCAGCCTATCAATTATCCGATTGTTTCCTTATTGCCTTTGCCAACTCTTTCTGCTTCCAAGGAACGACGGGCACCTTGTTATCGGTCACGGCTTGGGGTAACCGGCTCGGCGGGCTATCGCCCTTATACATGGCTACGATTCCTTTCCCCATAGCAACGCTTTCACGAATTTCCCAGTCAACCCATTTGCTGTCGGCTGTCACGTCTGATACATAAACAACGGTGACGGAACACTGCCGGATGCGCTCACGGATTCCCCTTTTAATGTAATCAGCCTTCTTGCTGTCAAACGGCTCTCTTAAGGACCAGTCGTTGAATTCAATATCCGAGTTCTCGTTCTTGGCCTGTCCACGCAGCAAATTGACCTCGTTGAGGTCCTCAGATGAGAAACTGATAAATACATTGCACTTCCCGGTTCCATCGCCGCCTTTCATCGACTTCTTTGCCCTTTGCTCAAGACTTCGTAGCTCGTCTGGGGTCAATCCCCAACCACCGCCACCTCCACCTCCCATGACTATCTCCTTTCCTCAGCGTTCGCGATTTCGATACATGCCACGCACTTGCCACAGGGGGTATCACCACCTGCGTGGCACGAATACGTGTTTCGCAATCCGCGTGCACGAGCCATTGCCAAGACATCATTCTTAGAAAACTCGATTAAGGGCGTGAGTATGGTAATGAGCTTCCCCATCGCTATTTCGATCATGTTTTCGCATGCTGCAACAAATTGCTTGGTCTGATCCGGGAACAAGTGGTCCGCCGGATCAAGTAATCCAAGGGCGACTCTGTCCGCCTGGACCTTATAGGCGTGTGCCGCGCCAGCAAGAACGAGAAGCAGGTTGCGGCCAGGTAAGAAGGCATCCTCGTTGATTCGAAGTTTCGAATCTGTGAGGCCACTCGGAATCGATTTCCCAAAACCTGACACGTCCATTCGGGTTACTGTCGGCAGGTTGTGTCTTTCATGAAGGTGCTTACATGCATGCCATTCTTTTGCCGCCGCAAGTTGCCCATAATCCACGAAGAGCGGGAACAATGTCACGCCTTCCTCCTTGGCCATTAGGCTCATGAGGGTGGAATCGAAGCCGCCGGAAACGAGAGTAACTATCCCCACGTCTTGTATTCCTTTTTGGCGACTTTCACCACCACCCATACGGCAAGGTCGAAGCGGTCCGGTGTGTAACCGAAAGAGCAGGAATGTTCGATAAACGCGTCTTCTAACGCTTCGTACTTCCGTAGTGTAGAAATTGACTTTATGGGTGTATCGGTCAGTCCAATCCAGCTCATGTATGTCAAAATGTGGATATCCAAGATCGCGACGTGCGCGGCATAGCCGATGTTGCGAAGGAATAAACTCGCCTGTTTTGGTCCCAATCCTGATATCTCAGATGCCAAACGGCGGCGCGCCTCTCGAATATCGCGCGCATCGTCCAGGAATTCTCGAATCGATCCACGTCTTGCGTACACTCGTTCGGCTGCTTGTCGGATCTGACTGCCGCGAATTCTGGAGAATGGGTAGCGACGTTGCGGCTCAGCGCCGTCTTCCGTCAGTGATTCGCCCGAGAGGGCTTCCATTACGTCCTGTTCGTACTGGTCGAAGTGTGAAGACCGGCGCGATTGGCAAAGTAATCGCATCTTTTCTAATCGCTTCACGGCGGCATGGGCAATCTCAAAGCGAACTCGGCTTCCCAATATGCAGGCGACAAGCTCACGCCAGAGATCGTCTTCGGTCATTCTTGCCCACGAGGGCGTTTGATTACCTTTCTCGTCGAGGGCAATACACACTTCCCGTATGGCATTCTGAATCGCGGGAAGCGAGACATGGGTCGCGGTCACATCAATGCCCTCCTTCAATTGCATCCAGCAGCAGCTTGGTTTGACTCTCCGAGGCGTGCCCTCTCAAGAAAGCCTCGGACGCACCGTGCCTTATGGCATCACGCAGGTCTTCCATGAACTGCCGATAGAAATCCAAGTTGTGCATCAATGCGGATTGGATGTAGGGAAGCGTACTATTCCTACCCCAGTCCGTTTGATCTTGGAACAAATCCCACTGCTGGAAGTGGAATAGCTTCCCTGTTTCGTGATCGACGACCGTCTGGCACCACTCCAATCCATCAAAGCTGTCCGCGCCAGCCATTGCGTATGCGATGATGGAAAG
>JADFWI010000248.1 GCA_015222985.1 Pseudomonadota bacterium
GGGCCGGAAACATCTCGAATAATCAAGCCCGTTCCAAGCCGCTGGTTCATGGCGGTCAACACTCTGACATCTCCAAGGACAAGAGGTCGGCAAGTATCGTACAGGGATCTTTGGGAGAGCGCTTTCAATATGACTTCAGGCCCGACCCCGACCGGATCTCCCATGGTGACGCCTATGATTGGGCGGTTGCTCATGATGGCTGAATGTCCTTATCTCACAAGTTCTCCTACAGGTTTGGCGCCGGAAAGTCAAACAACTGACTGCCTCGTTGCCGTCAGTTTTTTTATCTCTGGAAAAACAAAGCATTAAGGCCTGATGCAAGGTTTTTTGCGCGTTTTTTAGAAAATAGAAGAAAATCGTAGAATATTGGAGCTTCTGAGATCGCGAAGGTTTTCAAGATCTGTCATAAAATCCGCAAGGGCTCTAAATTACTCGGACATCACGGGTCTCTCTGGAGGGGGCAAATAATAGAGCTTTTGGAGCAACGACAAATCAACAGCCTGTAATATGAGCTAGTTATAAGATGTTGAAAACTATTTCACGAACGGGTCAGGACCTGCTTCTTTTCGGTTTGACAATGAACGGTCCATATCCTACAAGGCAGGCACCCTTTAAGAAAGCAGGACTGCGCTTTTCAGATTTCTCAGCAAAATCCGATATTTTGCCGTTTTTTGGAGGAAATTGTAAACCCGAAAGATATTTGGCCCATGGAATTCGCACGGAATGAGCCATGACCGTGTGGCAATCCAAGTGGGCGCCATGGCGATTTGACAGCCCTTTTTTTGATCAAGTCAACGAATGTTATACATCGCTATGAGGTTATGAGATAACGCCATGCTAGATGCCTGGAATCAAGCCAAAAACAGCATTCACCAGAAGATGCCGGACCACAACTTCAGGCTTTGGATCAAACCGCTGGAGTATGTCGCACGGCAAGACAGAGAAATCATTCTGGCTTGTCCCACCGGTTTTTTCAAGAAGTGGGTTACCCGTCACTATCTCGGTCTGATTGAAGCAGAACTGGAACGCCTATGTGGAAAAACTTTTCGGATTAGACTTGAGCTCTCCAGCGGGCACAATGGCAATGCGTGCGATACGCCCGAGGAAGAACAACTCGTTCTTCCCCATGTTGAGAATCGACAGCGCATGCTGTCTCCCTTTCATCTGGACTTCACATTCGACCAGTTCGTTGTGGGGATGTGTAATGATTTTGCCTATAATGCAGCTCTATCGTTAGCCTGTGCAGAAAATGACCACCACAATCCGGTCTTTTTGTTGTCAAAAACAGGCATGGGCAAGAGCCATCTTTCCCAGGCCGTGGGAAACCACATATTGAAAAAGAACTCGGCCATCCGCGTTTGCTATATCACTGCAGAAGAATTCACCAATGCCATGATTCATGCTCTTCGCCATGATAGTATCGAAAAGTTCAAGGATAAGTATCGGAGGCAGTGTGATGTCCTGCTCTTGGAAGATGTGCAGTTCTTGAGTGGCAAGACAAAAACACAAGCTGAGCTGGCCTACACATTGGATGCCCTGTTCGATGCCAAGAAAAAACTCATTTTTACAAGCAACTATCTTCCGCGCGACATCCCCAAAATGGATGAAAAGCTTACGTCGCGGCTCTCAGCAGGTATAATTTCAAACATTGAATCCCCTGACTGTGAGACCCGTGTGCGGATTCTCCGGAAAAAGGCTTTTTTGAAACAGATCGATATCCCAGAAGTTGTGATCGAGTATCTGGCAAGCGAACTTACACAAAATGTCAGGCAACTTGAAAGCGGTCTCATCGGCGTTGCGGCCAAGGCTTCTTTGCTGAATCTGCCCATAGATACCAAACTGGCCGGAAGTGTTGTTGAAAATGTTGTGCGCCGCTCGCAGGAAATCACAATAGAGCGTATACAGAAACTCGTTTGCAAGTATTACGAGCTTTCCATCAAGGAACTTATATCCAGGTCACGCAAACGAAACATTTTGCAGCCCAGACAGATCGCCATGTATCTGGCCAGGCGTTATACAGGCCAGTCTCTCCAGGCCATTGGCCGGAGCTTCAACCGCTACCACGCCACTACCCTTCATGCCATAGGAACCGTGGAGAGGTTCATTAGGGAAAACGGGCCTGTCCAGAAGCAGGTGGAGTTCCTTTCGAAGAAGGTGGAGTCGGGCAACATTTGATTTCGATCATTCCCAAGATTGAGGCCATCGTTGGCCGAGAGCATGTCACCACCGCAGAAGAAGACCTGCTCTGTTATGCATACGACGCCACCAATCGTCACCACTGTCCGGATGCCGTAGTCTTTCCGGGAGATACGGATGAGGTCTCGGCCATCATGAGACTGGCCGATGAATCCCGCATTTTTGTTATTCCCCGAGGCGCCGGTACGGGGATGAGCGGAGGCGCCCTGGCCATTCAAGGCGGATTGGTCATGGTGATGACCCGCTTTAGCCGCATACTGTCCATTGATCCCGATAATCTTGTGGCCGAAGTTGAACCAGGTGTCATTACTGCCCATTTTCAAGAGACGGTGGAGACGCAAGGGCTTTTTTATCCGCCCGATCCCTCCAGTGCTTCATACAGCACATTGGGGGGAAACGTGGCTGAGTGCGCCGGGGGACCCCGGGCGGTCAAGTATGGAGTGACACGCGATTACGTCCTCGGCCTCGAAGTAGTCCTTCCCACAGGCAAGGTCATCAGAACGGGCGTACGTACGGCCAAGGGCGTGGTGGGCTACGATCTGACGAGGCTAATCGTCGGTTCCGAAGGGACATTGGGAGTCATCACCAAGATTGTGCTGCGCTTGCTTCCCCTGCCTGAGGTGGTTCGCACATCAAGCGCGGTTTTTGGCCGCATCCAGCATGCTGCAAAGACGGTCTCTGAAATCATGCGCTCCGGCATCATACCAAGGACGGTGGAGTATATGGATCAATCTGCCATTTCGTGTGTCGAAGAGTATCTGAATATTGGACTCCCTGTGGACGCAGGCGCCATGCTCCTTCTGGAGGTTGACGGGAGTCCCTCTGCCACGGATATGGCCCTCCGACAACTAGCAGATGTCTGCAAGAAAAACGGCGCCCTTGAGATCAATGTGGCCAAATCCGCACAAGAGGCCGCAGAGCTTTGGCAGGCCCGACAGGCCATATCACCCGCCCTTTTCCGCCTTGGCCCGGACAAAATCAATGAAGATATTGTTGTGCCCCGCAGCCGGATTCCCGACATCGTTCAATGGATAGACGAACTGAGAGAGCGTACGGGACTCACCATGGTGACCTTTGGACATGCAGGCGACGGCAATATCCATTTCAACATTATCCTGGATAAAGGGGATAAGGAAACGCTTGGGAAAGCCGAGAGGGCCGTGGAAGAGCTTTTCGAACATACCATTGCTCTGGGAGGGACCATCTCCGGAGAACACGGCGTGGGGATTACCAAGGCCCCTTACCTCGAGATGGAGATAGGCAGCGAGGAAATTGCCCTGATGAAGCGCATCAAGACCGCATTTGACCCCAACGGCATACTAAACCCAGGGAAGATATTTCACGAGAGCCCACCTTCCTGTTGAGTAAACATCCGAGCCCAGAGGACCCAACTTTACATGTGAAGTAAATTGACTTATGGGCCGATATTTAATACAAACTTGACAACGTGTTTTTCCTGCCACCTGGAACCAGGAGATGATTTGGAAGCCATGGCTTCCTTTGTGCCTGCATACATAGAAGCCCACGATCGAGGGCTCCTGAAGGAAAAGGTCTGCCAGACAAACGAAATCCTAAAGGCCTGTACGCTCTGTCCCCGGGCGTGTGGGGTGAATCGACTCTCGGGGGAAAAGGGGATCTGCCAGATAGGCGAGCATGCCATTGTGTCGAGCTTTGGCCCCCATTTTGGAGAGGAAAGTCCCCTCGTGGGGCAACACGGCTCAGGCACGATATTCTTTGCCGGATGCAACCTCCTTTGCATTTTCTGTCAGAATTATGACATCAGCCACGAACGCGAAGGCATGGAGTTCTCTTCAGACGACCTTGCCAAGGCAATGCTTTCCCTTCAGGACAGGGGTTGTCCTAACATCAACTTTGTCACACCCACTCACGTGGTGCCACAGATCCTGGCTGGTCTTGACAAAGCGGTTGATGCGGGCCTTCGAATCCCCCTTGTCTATAACAGCGGCGGGTTTGATAGCGCCGACACCCTGGCCATCTTGGAAGGCGTTTTTGATATCTATATGCCTGACTTCAAGTTCTGGAACCCGGAAGTTGCTAAAGAGCTGTGCGATGCGCCGGATTATCCACAGGTGGCTCGAGAAGCTCTCAGAGAAATGCACCGCCAGGTGGGCGATTTGATGCTCAACGGACAAGGGATCGCCCAAAGGGGTCTGCTAATCCGCCACCTCGTTCTACCTGAAGGGCTGGCAGGGACGAGAGGCGTTATGCGGTTTCTGGCAAAGGAGATTTCAATCAACAGTTATGTGAACATCATGCCTCAGTACAGACCGTGCGGTCGCGCATCAGAGGTGCCGGCGCTCAGTAGAGGCATCACCGATCAAGAGTTCGAGAAGGCCATTGAGATGGCACAGGAGGAGGGAGTCACCCGGCTGGATGAAAGGAGGCGGGCGTTTGCGTTGCGGTGGTTCTGATAGAATTCGAAGCAGATATGGATAAAATCTTTGCAGTGGGCGACATACATGGCTGCCTTGACAAGCTGATTTCGTTAATGGCTATCATCGACATTGACTTGAAAAAGGACACACTGGTCTTCATCGGAGACTATATAGACCGCGGGCCTGATTCAAAGGAGGTCGTTGACTATCTCATTGATTTGGGTCAAAGGGAGGATCGCGTGGTCTTCCTGAAGGGAAATCACGAATTGATGTTAGAAGACTACTTAAGCGGGGCTGACAGGCTCACGTTCCTGTATAATGGCGGGGAGGCCACGCTGAACAGTTATATGAAAAACACCGGCCAGGTTGAAGCAAACCCCATACCAGCACAACATCTTGAATTTTTTGACAATCTTCGCCTATACTATGAAACGGAAGATTACATCTTTGTCCATGGGGGTTTGAAAGCGAACATACCCCTTGACGAACAAGACGAACGGGATATGCTTTGGATACGCGACGAGTTTATCTATACGGACTTTGATTTTGGCAAGCGTGTGATCTTTGGCCACACTCCTTTCCGAGAACCGTTGATTCTGGATAATAAAATCGGAATTGATACCGGCGCCGTTTATGGCAATAAGTTGACGTGTGTTGAGTTGCCTGCTGTGAGGTTTTTCAGCGTATGAGTCTTTTTGACCATATTCGGTATTGGATTACTCTTGTAATACTGGGAACATAAACATGAAAAGAATTTGTCTCTTTGTTATTTTCTCTATCCTACTAATGGGCGGGGAGGCGAGCGCCAGACGGCTTGCCGTTTGTGTGGACAAGGCAAACATACGCTCCGGGCCGGGAACCAATCATGAGATCCTGTGGTCTGTCGGCAAGTATTACCCTGTCGATACGGTCAAGAAATCCGGCAACTGGTACAAGATCCGAGACTTTGAGGATGACGAGGGTTGGGTTTTTCACTCGCTGCTGAAAAAAATTCCGACCGTTATTGTCAAAGCTCCTCTGGTCAATGTTCGGGAGGGGCCGGGGACCAAGTCCAGGGTAGTATTTCAGGCTGAAAAGGGGGTCAGCTTCAAGCGCGTTGGGAAAAAAGGCAACTGGCTAAAGGTCCAGCATGCAGACGGCGAGGTAGCTTGGATACACAAGTCCCTGATCTGGGGATATTGAGAAGATGAGACTTGTACTGATTACATATTCCTCTCTAACGTTTCGGCCTTTTCGGCCACCTGTCTGGCCAGATTTTTCTTGAATTCTTCGAGCTTTGCTTCCATTTCCGGATCACTCGTTGCCAGAATCTGGGCGGCCAGTATGGCAGCGTTCTTTGCCCCGGCATCCCCTATAGCCATGGTGGCAACAGGCACACCAGCCGGCATCTGCACCGTGGCCAGAAGAGCATCCAGCCCTTGCAGTGAGGAGGAATCCAGTGGAACACCGATCACAGGTAATGTTGTCAAGGCCACAATGGATCCGGCAAGGTGGGCTGCAGCCCCCGCCCCTGCAATGATCACCTTAAGGCCCCTGGCCCGGGCAGACCTGGCATACTCTGCCGTTCTTTCCGGGCTGCGATGGGCAGAAGAGACAGTTGCCTCAAAAGGTATGTTGAGATCTTCAAGAACTGAAACGGCCTTTTGCATAACGCCCCAGTCTGAATCGCTCCCCATGACAATTCCCACAACAGGAAGTTTGCTCTGATCATCTGTTTCTTTCATAATCGCCCCCTATGCCCCAATAGTGTGACGAAATCTGAGACAAGTTGCCCCGTTGTTGTTGTGATCCACGAAGGATAGCTTCCTGATATTTCTGTACGCCTTATCCCTTGCTCCTTCCAGTGTTGAGTCCCCTGCCACCAGGTGCAACACTCTTCCTCCGTAGGTGACCAGGCCTTTTTTCGGGTCTTCATCCACACCGGCAAAATAGACAGCAATACCCCGCTCTATTTGGTCTAGTCCGGTAATCCTGTGGCCCTTTCCATAACGACCTGGATATCCTTTGTTCCACCCCCTGGAGGCCTTGGAGCGGCCCTCCATTGCAATGACGTCCATATAATGCTGATTGTTCCAGACTTGGCTGATCTGATCCAGGGTCCCTTCCCAAACCGCCGTGCCGATCTCAAAGAGATCCGTACTCAGTTTTCGCGCCAGGACCTCCCACTCCGGGTCTCCGTGTCTCACATTGAGTTCGAAAACATCCAGGTTATCATATGGATCCAGATTCAGGCCGAAGTAAAGAACTCCTTTGTATTTCCAGCCCAGACCGTTGTAAATCGCATTAACCGTTGGATTGACGATCTCTTTTATGATCCTGTTAACCAGCCAGGGACTCACCAGCTTGTGGGGGCAATAACATCCCGTGCCTCCCGTGTTCAGATTTCCGCCAAACCGTTCAATTGATGCCTTGTCGTCGGGATCGAAGGCAGGCTTATAATCCTGGGCGAACATCTTTAAGGGCAGCACGTGTTCCCCATCAAGGTAAACAAAAAAAGAGATTTCCGTACCGTATTTTCTCTCCTCAATAACCACCCTGTTACCCGATTCTCCAAAGGCCTTTTTTATCATGATTCTCTCTATGGCAGCAATGGCATCAGCAACCTCGTCGCACACGATGGCACCCTTTCCGGCAGCAAGACCATTTGCCTTGACTACGACCTGATAGCCGATGTTCAGAATATATTTCTTGGCCTCTTCCGGATCATCAAAGATCTGATACTCTGGTTTGCCGACGCCAATCTGTCGCAAGAGATCGTCGGCAAATGCCCGGTCACTTTCCAGTTTCACATACTCCATTCTGGGTCCGACAGTTCGTACCCCCCTGGCATTCAAGAGATCGATGAGCCCCTCCTCCAGGGGATTCTCAGACCCCACATCAACCAGATCCACATCCTGATCCGCGCAAAAGTCCGCAACTGCCCCAAAATCCTTCAATCTCACAAGCTCTATGAGCTTTCTCTCCTCACGGCCCTTTGCAGTGTGCAGAACCCCCGGATTTCCCGGTGAAAAATAGACCTTCTCAATGTGCTGGCTGTCGGCGTATTTGTCTGCCAGGCAGTGATCCCGGCCTCCTGATCCATAGACTAATACTTTCATAATTCTCCGCTTAAAATGTCCTTTGTATTCTTGTAATCAACTTCACCCGCTTCCGGCTTGCTGCTTGTACAACATGAGGGAGAGGAATTTCAAGGTGAAAACCTGGATCATTTTTCAAGGCCCCTGTTTTGTTGATTTAAACCAAGTTCTCGACCGAGAACCCTGGTGGCATAGCGCTCCGTACCGTCCACCCAGGCGATCAGGCTGCCGTCGTGCGTTACGGCCAGATCGGAAACACGCCCCTGGCGCTGATAACTTTTGCCCCTGGAGACAATTTTCCCGCCGGCCCATTCTTAGATATCGTTCCAAGTCAGATCGGAAAACCGACCCAGTCGTGTTTTCTTTTTCGGCATTGGTTAAATCCTGGTTGCCTATTTCGAGAACCCTGTTTTAAGACAGCGTTGCTGCCTCCACAAAACCCCTTGCCCGCTCAATGCGCGTGAGTCCGCCGAGCAGGTCCAAAGGCCCGACGGCCCACAGTGTTTGCAGCGCTTCATCGCCAAGGCGTTCCGCCAGTCGTCCGGGATAATGGGGATGATCGCTGTTAATGATATGCACGTTTGGTTTTACCACTTGTCCGGTTTTGTTCATAAACGTTCCGATTACAATCTCACCTTCCTGTTATTTCCAACACTGCCGATCCCAGGGGTGTGATCCGGTAGCGTTGGTGACCGGGCTCATTCCTTGGTTCCTCCCAAAGTATCGCGCAGTTGTATACCCTTTTCGGTCAACCTGTACTTCTGCATCCTGCTCGTCGGTTTTTCGGGAATCGTCATCTCCACTAGACCGGCATCGAGCGCGGGTTGCAGGTATTCATGAACAAAGTGCATGCGATCCTTGAGGCCCAATGCTGCCATGATTTCCCCTCGACTTATTTCACCCTGCAGGGTACCAATGAGCTTTCCGACTTGCGGGGTGACTTGCGGGGTGACTTGCGGGGTGACTTCCCCGGTGACCGGGCTCCGACTGAGCCCTGACTGGGCCTCAACATGTGCTTCATGAACTCCGGCTTGGGCTCGAACATCGGGGTTCGGCCGGAAGATTGCAGTGAAGAAGCCATTGGTCTCGAACTCAGGTTCCGGGCAGCCTTGTTCGCGGACCTCGTCGCGGATGCGCCTGATTCCGGTTCCCGCCTTTTCGATAAACTCGATGCGGTGCAGCAGGTCGGCGATGAGGGCATTGCGGCGGATGCTCTTGCGGCCGAGGTCTGCGAGCGTCATACCCTTAGGCAGACCGCCGGGGCTAATCACTTCGATCCGATCAGTGTATATCTCGACAAACACGTTGGCGCCATCGACAAACCAGTCGCGATGCATCACCGCGTTGGTGATCGCTTCGCGCAGTGCCTTTATCGGGTATTCGGGGATATTCTCGCGCTGCAGGCGCTCGATGCGGTAGGCGGTGCGGGTGTTGCGCTCGATGAAGCGCATGGCGTCCTCGATGTCGGCTACGATCCCTCCGTCGAAATCCTTACGATCGAGCACATGCACCTTATCCGTGCCCTTGGCCAGAAGACAGGTGATGTAGGCCTGGTTGAAAAAGTACCGCACGTTCTTAGCAAAGAACAGCACCCCGGCATTGCGAAACAGCAACCGTCCCTCCGATCGCTCGGCCGCCTCGATGTTGACCAACACATCTTCAGTACGCGGCCGGCCGGTGATACCGCTAAGTTCGAGCCAGTGGGTGAATTTGTCCCGGTCGAAATCCTCGGGGTAGCGAAACCGGGGGTTGACGGAAAGATCGAAACGGATCACCCTTTCGCTTCTAAAGAAATCCCGGATCTCGTCACGGGAGAGCTTCTGGGTCACGGCCCCCTGGCGCCAGAAAAAACCCTCGCGGCACTGCACCGGCTTGGCATTGCTTTCACGCACGGTCACCACCATGACCTTGCCCACCGGCTCGACCAAAACCTGGACGGGCGGATCGCAGTTGCGCGCGATGTCCTGGATGCGCGCCCGCAGGTCGTTGGAATCGTTGATGCCCGCCACGGACCCATCATCGCGCACGCCGAGCAGAATCCGGCCACCCATGGTATTGGCCAGGGCCACCAGTTCGCGGGCAAAGGAGGCGGACAGGCTCTCCTTGTACTCCAACATGGTGCCTTCGCCTTCCTGAAAAAGAATGTCAAGTTGATCGAGTGTCATGAGTTTCTCTTGGTTTAGGTTTGCAAATCATCGACTGGTTGCACCATCCGGTGCAGGTTTTACTCACCGAAACCCCTTCCGAACTCGGATCCCAATTGTCGCCGCAGTGCGGCGACAATCTCCTTGCCGTAGGCTGCCCGTTTTTCTTCGAGAATATCCTAGTGGATGCGAAGGTCAACGGGCTAGTAAAGCCTGGTAAGCCCAGGCTGCTGACATTGCCATCAAATAACCGTCAAATAGGAAGCCGCGGGCCTAAAAAGAAACAAAGTTCGTATTTTCAGTTCGTTATGGGCACAACTCGTCAAGAACGAAATCACGTTCAGTTTATCCTATCA
>JADFWI010000249.1 GCA_015222985.1 Pseudomonadota bacterium
GTCAAGGGATCGGCGTAAACGACTACAGCCTCACCCTTGACGTCTTGGATTTGTGGCATCCTCGACTTTTGCAACGTTAGGGTTTACAAGAATTGTGAGTTGAGGGTATATGTTCGGTTAACCGAAAACATACAGTTCTCTGGCAGAAAAACATCTATTTGACAAGCAACAGAGTAATAGACCAACCAGGAGGAAGCATTTCTAGAGATGATCGGAGACATGCTACACAAGGTATTCGGGAGCAGAAACGAACGAGAGATCAATAAGCTGCGACCAATCGTTGAGCAGATCAATGCCCTGGAACCGGAAATAAAGGCCCTTAGCGACGATCAACTGCGCGGCAAGACCCAGACGTTCCGGCAGCGGATCGAACAGGGGGCCACCTTGGATGAACTCCTTCCAGAGGCCTTTGCCGTGGTGCGCGAAGCCTCTGTCCGGACCCTTTCTATGCGACATTTTGATGTCCAATTGATTGGAGGCATAGTGCTTCACCAGGGTAAGATCGCCGAGATGAAAACCGGTGAAGGAAAAACTCTGGCCGCGACACTTCCTGCCTATCTGAATGCTTTGACTGGTCGAGGAGTCCACGTAGTTACGGTCAATGATTATCTGGCTCGCCGGGATACCGAATGGATGGGAGTCATCTACCGCTTTTTGGGCCTGACGGTAGGAACGATTCTCCACGGGCTGGACGATGCCGAACGTCAAGATGCCTATAGTGCGGATATTACGTATGGCACAAACAACGAGTTCGGTTTTGACTACCTGCGCGACAACATGAAGTTTTCTCTGGAGTCCATGGTTCAAAAGGAGCCTCATTATGCCATTGTGGATGAGGTGGATAGCATCCTCATTGATGAGGCAAGAACGCCTCTGATTATTTCCGGCCCGGTTGAACAGACCGGAGATCAGCTTTACGATGAGATGAAGCCCAAGGTTATCAAGCTGAAAAAACACCAGGATGGCCTAATGTGTACGGTCCTGGAGGAAGCCACTGGAAGGCTTGAACAGGATGACGAAGACGACAGCGCCCTGGATCTCTTGTTGAAAGTTAAACGAGGAGATCCCAAGAACCCCCAATTTCTGGAACTGATTGCCGGCCGACCCGGGTTGAAGAAAAAACTCGAAAGACTCGAAGGCCAGCTTTCAACTCAAAAGCTACTCCCTGAGATCGATCAGTCTCTTTTTTGTGTCATAGAGGAGAATAATAATATTGTTGAACTCACCGAGAAGGGATTGAATCTCATCTACGGAGGGCAAGCTGATGACTATATCGTGCCCGATCTCGACGCAGAGTTGGCGAAGATAGACGAGAACGATGAACTCACCAGCATGGAAAAAAGGACGCAACGGCAAAAGGCCGAGAGCTTTTACAAGGAGGCATCAGAGCGATTCCATGTGACGCGTCAACTGATTAAGGCTTACTGGCTGTTTAATAAAGACGTGCAATATGTGGTCAAAGAGGGGCAAGTAATTATCGTGGATGAGTTTACGGGCCGCATGATGCCGGGCCGGCGCTGGAGTGATGGATTGCACCAGGCCGTTGAGGCCAAGGAGGGTGTCAAGGTAGCAGAAGAAAATCAGACCCTGGCCACAGTCACGTTTCAGAATTACTTCAGGATGTATGAAAAGCTGGCCGGCATGACCGGCACGGCTGATACGGAAGCTCCTGAATTCAAGAAAATTTATGACCTGGACGTCATTGTCATCCCGACCAATGAGCCGATGATCAGGACGAATTATCCGGATGTCATCTACAAGACCGAGGCAGAAAAATTTCGTGCCGTTGTGGAAGAAATCAAGGAACTTCACAGAAAAGGACAACCCACCCTCGTTGGCACGATCTCCATTGATAGGTCGGAAAAATTGAGCAAAATGCTTGCCAAGACGAAAGTCAAGCATGAAGTGCTGAACGCCAAGAATCACGAAAGGGAGGCAGAAATCGTGGCCAACGCCGGACAGAAAGGGCTCGTCACCATATCCACCAACATGGCCGGCCGGGGCACTGACATTGTCCTGGGAGAAGGCGTCAAGGACCTCGGCGGCCTTCATATTATCGGCACGGAGCGTCACGAAAGCCGCCGCGTTGACAACCAATTGCGTGGTCGGTCCGGACGTCAGGGGGACGAGGGTTCCTCACGATTTTATCTCTCCTTGGAAGATGATTTGCTTCGCATATTCGGCGGGGAACGCATGTCTTCAATCATGGAGCGTCTCGGCATGGAAGAAGGGGAGCCCATTGAACACAGGATGATCAGCAAGGCCATAGAAAATGCCCAGCGCAAGGTCGAGGCCCACAACTTTGATATACGCAAGCACCTCCTCGAATATGACGATGTCATGAACAAGCAACGCGAGGTGATCTACAAGCAACGCCGTGAGGCCTTGAGCGGGGAAAGCCTCCGGCCGACCATAGAAGAGATGATACGGGAGCTGTCTGCAAACATCGCTGATACATTTGGTGACGAGGAGATGTTGCCGGAAGAATGGGACATGAAGGGTCTCAGGGAGGCTGTCTATGGCCAGTTTAGTCTCAGGATCAGGATGGACCGCAGCACTGCGGATGGACTTACCCGGGAGGGGCTTGCTGAGTTGATCTTTGAATCAGCCATGAAGGCCTATGAAGAGAAGGAGACGAATCTTGGGGCCGAGGAGTTCAGAGGTCTTGAACGAATGGTTGTATTGCAGGTTGTAGACAATCTCTGGAAGGAACACCTCCTTTCCATGGACCATCTGAAGGAAGGTATTGGACTTCGGGGGTATGGACAACAGGATCCTCTGGTGGTTTACAAGCGGGAAGGCTTTGACATGTTTTCGCAAATGATCGAACGGGTCAAGGAAGAGACCGTGAGATTCCTGTTTCGTGTGCAGATTGCCCGGCCAGAGGAAATTGCTGCAAAGGAGAAAGCCAGACAGGAAAAAATTTCCTATTCCCATGGGGAAGAAGGCGCCAAAACGCCGGTTCGCCGAGCCCACAAGAAGGTGGGCCGCAATCAACCATGCCCGTGCGGCAGTGGGAAAAAGTATAAGAAGTGTTGTGGAAAGTAGGAGTCACGGTTTTCCCAGCACCTCTTTAACCGCAGAGACAACAGCCTCAGTCGTAAAGCCGAATTTTTCCAACAAGAGACCTCCGGGCGCAGAGGCTCCGAAGTGGTCAATAGCGACTATCTTGCCCTGGGGTCCCACATAACGTTCCCACCCCGTGGAAACACCAGCCTCGATGGCCACACGGGCCGTGATCGTGGCGGGCAATACCTCATGGCGATAGCCGGCATCCTGCGCCTCAAAGACCTCCCAGCTCGGCATGCTCACAACGCGGACCGCAATCCCTTCAGAAACAAGCTCCTCATACGCAGCCATTGCCACATGAATCTCTGACCCGGTGGCAATTATAAGGACTTCTGGTGTGCCCTGTGGCGCTTCAGCCAGGACATAGGCTCCCTGCCGGAGGCCTTCAGGTGAGGCAAAGCGGGTTCGATCAATAACCGGGAGTTTCTGTCGGGTAAGGATCAAAGCAGTAGGACCTTCCTGACGATTAAGGGCCAGCTTCCACGCAAAGACCGTCTCGTTGGCATCAGCCGGACGCAGGACTACCAGATTCGGTATTGTTCGCAGGGCTGCCACATGTTCTATCGGCTGGTGAGTGGGGCCGTCCTCTCCCACGGCCACGGAATCGTGTGTGAATACGTAGATTACCTGCAGTTTCATCATGGCTGCCAGGCGTATTGAGGGGCGCATGTAATCGGAAAAGACCAGGAAGGTGGCTCCGTAAGGAACCAAGGCCCGGCTCAGGGCCATGCCATTGAGTATTCCGCCCATGGCGTGTTCCCTGATGCCAAAGTGGATATTTCTTCCGCAAAGATCTGCCTTGATAACCCCCAGACCCTTGACATAAGTCTTTGTCGATGGGGCAAGATCTGCAGAGCCGCCCAACAGGGCGGGCATCTTTGGGGCCACAGCCTCAAGGACCTTGCCCGAAGCGCTGCGCGTGGCGATGGGGTCGTGGCCGGACTCAAACCTCGGCAGGGCCTCTTGCCAGCCGCTGGGCCGATTCCCGTCGTGAAACTCTTTCCACTCGCGGGCCAGATCGGGGTATTCCTTTGCATAGGATTCAAAGAGGCGCAACCATTCTGCTTCCCACTCTTTGCCACTGGCGAGGGCTGTGCGAAAGTGGACGAGTGCGTCCTCTGGGACGTGGAACAACTCATCAGGCCAGTTGAGTTTTCCACGGACCAATTGCGCTTCTTCGGCTCCTAAAGGTTCACCGTGGGCTGATGCCTTGTCTTGTTTGTTAGGGCTTCCGTAGCCTATGTGTGTGCGGGCAATAATCAGCGAGGGCCTCTGAGTTTCTTTCTTTGCCCTATCCAAGGCTGAGGCGATTTCAGGGATGTCATGGCCGTCAACCTTTGTTACATGCCAACCGTAGGACTCGAAGCGCTTGGCAACGTCCTCAGAAAAAGTCAGATTTGTGTGACCCTCGATGGTAATACTGTTGTCCAGATAGACATAAATCAAGCGGCCCAGTCCGAGATGACCGGCTAGGGATGCTGTTTCCGAGGAAATCCCCTCCATCATGTCTCCGTCACTCACCAGGGTGTAGACGAAGTAATCGACGATAGGATATCCAGGACGGTTGAAGTAGCCGGCAAGGTATTCATGGGCCATGGCCATGCCTGCTGCGTTTGAAAATCCCTGGCCCAAAGGGCCTGCAGTTGTCTCCACACCCGGGGTGACACCGTACTCGGGATGTCCGGGAGTCTTGCTATGCCACTGGCGGAACTCTTTAATATCCTCAAGGGAAACATCGTAACCCGTGAGATGAAGCAGACTATATAGCAACATTGAGCCATGGCCGGCCGACAGGACAAACCTGTCCCGGTTGGGCCAACGAGGGTTGACTGGATTGTGTTTCAAGAACCGGGTCCAGAGCACGTATCCTATGTCTGCTGCCTCCATGGGCATGCCGGGATGGCCCGAACAAGCTTTTTCAACAGCATCGACTGCCAGCATCCGAATTGTGTTTACACAAAGCTGGTCGAGTTTGTCTCCTTGCCTTAATGGCTCAACATTGGTAGTTGTCTCTTTAGTACATTTCACTTCTTCCCTCCGAGTCCGGATAGACCGGACCAGCTCAAGGCTCATTCAGCCGTCGTAGCCACTCGGGGCTCTCCGCCGGAGGCTGTGGCCCGCAGGCGGGCGAAGTCGGCAAGCCCAGAGCAACACAATTAGATTCCATTATTCCAATACTCCTAAACAACAAGAACATCGCCTCGCAGAGAAAATCTTCGCCCTTTAGATTATCGAAGACTCAAATCCGCAATAGCGAAATGTTGCGGCGATGTAAAGGACAAAAATGGTATGGTCTTTTCAGCGAGCCCTTAGATTTGTTACGGAGAACCTGTGGGTTTCATTTGACATTTTGGGGCGTTATGAGCTATATGGACAAATTGAGGGATTGAAGGATTGAGGGATTAGATGAAATCCCACCAACCCGCCTGCCGGCGAGGCAGGTTCCTGAATTCCTCAATCATCTTCCTCAATTCCGGTTCATCCGGGTTAGGCATTGCAACCGATGGCGATTTCAGAGCATATTCAAAAAAGGGTCGATGAAAAGAAGACTGACTACACGAAGTACGGGTTTACTCGCGTTGAGAGTAATGCCCTGAAGACCTTTTTTGATCTGGCCCAGGAGTTTGAGAGCATTGAGGATGTATACCAGGTGTCAGTGGCCATACCCAGGTCTTTCTTTGAGTTGCATGCCCGGCTCTATGTCATTGATCCAAACGAAAATCGCCTGGCCCTTGTTGCAAGCACTGAAGGGAGCCAAGAGGGTCTGGGGATTCCTCCCCCACGTGAGATCAAGGCCGCTGAGCGCCCTTACAGTATGAATCGCTCCATGGTGCTACCTATTCGCGGAAATGAACAGTTGATGGGACAACTCCCCTTCAAGACGGACAATAGTGTCATTGGGATATTGGAGGTGTATCCTTGCGAGGGTCTGGATCGGCACCAGGAATTCTTTTTTGAAAAATACGCCAATCGTATTGGTTTCAGTATGCATATGCGCTTTTTTCTCCGCAAGAATGTTGAACACGTGAGATTCATTAAAGGCCTTGTTGCTGATATTGAACACAATGTGATTGTCCCCAATATGGTCTACAAGCTTTTCCTGAGGCGTTTAAGGGGCAAGATCTTGAAAAATAGAGAAATTGAAGAGCTTCTCAGAAAGCTCATGTCTGTCCCTGAATCACAGGTCAAGCGAGCAGAGGTAGAACCGATTTTGGCGGAGTTAACAGAAGTAAACAACGGCCTCACGGAAGAGCTCAGCAATATTGAAAAGCACTACGAAAGTACAAGCCTCTTTCTCGAAACCCTGTTGCGCAAGAGTCATTTTGACGAAGGCCGCCTCACGTTGCACACCAAGGCCTGCAACATGAAAAAGGCGGTCATAGCGCCGCAGTTGGAGCGATTTGTCAGCCGGTTTGCCGAAAAGGGAATCGCAATATACGATGAATACAGCGGGGTACCTGATGAAGGGACTCTATCAGTTGTTGATGTTGGGCTGATGGCCCAAGTTTATGGGAACCTCTTCTCCAATGCCCTTAAATATGCGCAAGAGGTGATTACTGACAAGGGCGAGGCAAAAAAATACATAGCTTACGGAAGAAAGTCGCTTGGGGACTATTTCGGTCCGGGCAAGGACGGGGTCAGGTATAACGTGTTCAGCACGGGTCCACATATCCTTTTGGAGGAACGCGAGAAGATTTTCGATGAGGGGTATCGGGGGGTTGGCAGTTCAAGCAGACCCGGAACCGGACACGGACTCACGTTTACAAAAAATGCAGTCGAGATACACGGTGGGGTCGCAGGCTACGAGGCGATACAGTACGGGAACGACTTTTACTTTGTGCTTCCGGAGTGATCGTTAGTCCTTCAATCCCGGTTTATCCGGGCCTAGTTCTTGCGGGAGAATTGTCATGAGTGAATTTCATCAGGAAGGTTCTATTACCACCATTCACGGGTTTTACGATCTTTTTGACCCTGAACAGCAATTGGCCCGACTGGAAAGGAAATTAGAGAGATTCTCCAGACACATGTGCATCAGCCTTCTTCTGCCCTCCCTTTACGATGAAATACATGTGCCCAAGGTCCTGGATAACATCATCGATCAGATCAACCAGGTGAATTACTTGTGTTCCGTGGTGGTGGCGCTGGGGGGGGCCAAGGAAGAAGCCGAGTTCAGAGAAGCCAAAGAGTACTTCCACAGGCTCAAAAAGGACGATCGCGAGGTAAAGGTAATCTGGGTGGACGGGCCCAGAATCGGCAAGATCTTTAAGAAACTGCAGGAACAAAAGATCCCCATTGGCGTGCGAGGGAAGGGTCAGTCCGTGTGGGTTACGCTGGGATATCTATTTGCCAGCGAAGTCTCTGACGTGATTGCCTTGCACGACTGCGACATCGTCACCTACGATCGTCTGCTTCTCGGCCGTCTGATTGAACCCACGGCCAACCCCAACAACGACTTTGAGTTTTGTAAAGGCTATTATGCCCGCATTTCACCCACCGAGATCGAGATGAAGGGAAGAACCATGCGGCTTTTCGTGGCCCCTTTTGTCGAGACCCTTGTCAACATTATGCACGATCGCCGTCACACCGTGCTGGAAGAGTTTTTTCGTTATCATCGTACCTTTCGTTATCCGCTGGCTGGAGAGTTCAGCTTTCTGACCCGCCTTGCCCGGGCCATAAACTTGGCCTATGACTGGGGCCTTGAGGTAAGTACTCTATCTGAGGTCTATAATCGTCTGACGCCAAAGAAGATTGCCCAGATCGACCTTTGCAAAAATTACGAGCATAAACACCAGGCGCTTTCCGAAAAGGATGCCAGCCATGGCCTCCATCGTATGGTCGTGGACATCGCAAAATTCTATTTGAACTACATGCGATCACACGGAATGCCTATTAGTGACGCCTTTATCGACATGGTTCAGCATACCTACTACAGCACGGCCTTGAGCTTTGTAAAAAGCTACAGCGACGATGCCGAGTCGAACGACCTGGTATATGACAGACACCAGGAGGAACTCACCGTCCGATACTTCAGGGATTTTCTCTCCACTGCCTGGGACCAGGCAATGCAAGAAAAGGATGGCACGCAGATTCCGTCGTGGAACCGGGTCATCTACTCTGTGCCAGATATCTATGAGGATTTGCTGGTGGCTGTGGAAAGGGACAATGCATAATGCCTGGATCATCACGTGGATGAGCCTCTGAAAGTCTGGTTCCTTGCGCCCGAAGTTGCCCCATTTGCCAAAACCGGTGGTCTGGCCGATGTGGCAGGCTCGTTGCCAAGCGCCATCAGAAGGCTGGGCATTGATGTGAGGGTCGGGCTTCCGTTTTATCGGACGGTAAAGGAAGCAAACTTTTCCATAAAAAGGGTCCTTCAGGGGCTTGAAGTCCCATTAGGGGACAAGACACTTCCATGCGATGTGCTGGAGACAAGGACAAGTGAGGGAATCCTTGTCTATTTCTTCGATAGGGAAGACTTTTTTGACAGGGCCGATCTGTACGGAGATCAGGATGGCGATTATCCTGACAACCTGGAACGGTTTGCCTATTTCAGCCGGGCTGCCCTGGTTTTTGCAAAAGAGTCCGGGTTTTGTTTCGATGTGGTTCATTGTCACGATTGGCAAACGGGATTGATTCCAGTATATCTGAAGACCATCTGTCGGTCAGATCCTTTTTTCTCTCAAGCCGCTTCAGTCTTTACGATTCACAACGTGGGTTATCAGGGGCTCTTTCCTGCTGACAGTCTTTCCGCCTGCGGCCTTCCCCCCAGTGAGTTCCATCCGGAAGGGGTTGAATACTGGGGAAAGATAAGCCTCTTGAAGGCAGGTATTGCATATGCAAATGCAATAACTGCTGTCAGCCCTAGATACAGTCGGGAAATCCAGACTTCTGAATTCGGCATGGGCATGGACGGGATACTTGGGAACAGATCCGTTGACCTCTATGGTATCTTAAACGGAGTAGACTACAGCGCATGGGACCCTGCCACGGATAAGCATATCAGCGTTCATTACAGCGTCGGGAACATGAAAGGCAAAGGGGCCTGCAAAGCTGCCCTTGTCCGGGAGATGGGCCTTGATGAGTGCATCCTTGATCGGCCGTTGCTTGCGGTGATCTCCCGCCTTACCGTGCAGAAAGGCTATGATTTGCTGCTGGACGTCGCAGAAGATGTGATCGGGATGGATGCAGGACTTGTGATACTTGCTGCAGGTGAGAAAAAGTATCAGCAGGCACTGGACGCACTGGCGCAAGAGCATCATGGAAGGATGGCGGTCAGGATAGGGTTTGATGATCCACTTGCGCACCGCATCATGGCGGGCTCTGACATGCTCCTGGTGCCTTCTCGCTATGAGCCGTGCGGGCTAACGCAGATCTACGCTTTGAAGTACGGAACAGTGCCCATTGTCCGGGCCACGGGAGGCCTTGATGATACGATCTGCCAGTTTGATCCCAAGTCAGGAGAGGGAACCGGCTTTAAGTTTACCGAATACGACGCAACAGCCTTTTTGCATCAGATCAAGGCGGCCCTGAATGCCTATCATGACAGGAGGACTTGGAGGAAGGTGGTCAGAAATGGCATGAACGCGGACTTTTCCTGGGAAGAATCAGCCCGGGAATACGTCTCCCTATACCAACAGATTGCCGGAAAAGGAGCCTCACATGGCTAGAAAGTTTAAGGAAGTGCCGGCAAGAGACCTCCGGTTTCACATTGACCCAAAGAGCCTTAAATTCGATTCAACGGCCGAGCTTTGTCCTGCCGCCCGCGGCGTGGTGGGCCAGCATCGGGCAATTGAGGCCTTAAAGTTTGGCATTGGCATGGATGATCCTGAGTACAATATCTACGTGGCAGGAAGCACCGACACAGGCGCCACGTACATTGCCAGGGCTTTTCTGGAAGAGGTGGCGCGGAGAAAATCTCCGCCGCCTGACTGGTGTTATGTCTACAACTTCAAGGAGCCGGACAAACCGAGGGGGTTGAGTCTGGCCAGCGGTCGAGGAAAAGAGCTCAAAAAGGCCATGGATGATCTTGTCAGGGTCTTGAAAAGCGATGTCCCGACAGCTTTTGGCGCTGATGACTATCGGTACAAGGAACAGGTTCTCCGCCAGGAATTTGAGAACAGACGGCGCAAGCTTGTTGACGCATTGAGGGACAAGGTGGAGGCTGAAGGCTTTCTGCTGCAAGTGGATCCTCAAGGGGTCTCCATAATACCAGGCAAGGGCGGCAAGATTATCCCTCCGGAGGAATTGGCCAAGTTCTCCGCCGAGGAAAAAAAAGCCTTACGGAACAGGGGCGACAAATTGTCGGTGGAGATGAATCAGTCCATGACCGAGATCGGCAGACTTGAGGCTGGCTACCTTGAACGCCGCAAGAAGTTGGATGAAGGAGTTGCGCTGTCGATTGTGGGGAAAAGGATGCAGGGCATCTTTGTGAGATTCAAGAATCACGTTCAGGTCCTTGAATATCTTGAGACGGTAAAAAAAGACATTGTCGAGCACATAGATGATTTTCGTAAGGGCTCGGAGGAAAAATCTCCTCAGGTGCCTGTGCCAGAGATGGCCTGGTCCCCTTCCCCTGCCATGAATAAATACAGCGTGAACGTATTGATTGACAACTCTGAAACCACGGGCGCCCCTGTTATCTATGCCTCCAACCCGACCTATCCCGCCTTGTTTGGAAGGGTGGAAAAAGAGGCTTTTTTTGGCGCCTTGGTCACTGACTTTACGATGATCAAACCCGGCGCCCTGCACGAAGCCAACGGGGGATACCTGGTGTTGAAGTCTACGGAGATCCTGAAATGGTACTTTGCCTGGGAGGCCCTTAAGCGGGCTGTAAGGACCAAAGAAGTGAAGATTGAAGATATGAGTGAAATGTATGGCTTTATTACTACCAAAACCTTAAAGCCTGAGCCCATACCTCTTGACGTTAAGCTCGTGGTTACCGGCGATCCGTATCTATATGAACTTCTCTATATCTATGATGATCGGTTTAAACAGATGTTTAAGATCAAGGCCCACCTGGACGACCAAACGGATCGGAACAAGACAAGTGTCAGCCAATGCATTGAGTGCATGGCAAGGTTTTGTGAAGAAGAAGGCCTCAAGCACGTGGATCGCGCAGGAATCGCCCGACTCATTGAATACAGCCTGGAGGTTGCCGGCAACAAAGACAAGATGACCCTCAGGCTTGGCGCCATTGGGGACATTATCAAGGAAGCCAATTACTGGGCTAGTCGGGAGAAAACAAAACATATCAACATTAACCATGTGGAAAAGGCCATTGAAAAGAAGAAGTACAGGGCGAATCTTGTGGAAGAACGGGTGCAGGAACTCATCAAAAAAGACATATTCTGGGTTGAGACCGGCGGCCACAAAGTGGGCCAGGTCAACGGCCTGAGTATTCTCCAGACCGGTGACCATGTTTTCGGAAAGCCTGGCCGGGTCACGGCAAATGTCTCCATGGGAAAAGAAGGTGTCATCACCATCGATCGAGAGTCACGCTTGAGCGGAAAGATCCACACCAAGGGTGTCATGATCCTGAGCAGTTACTTGCGGGAGCGCTTTGCCCAGGACAGGCCCTTGACGCTTACGGCCAGCCTTTGCTTTGAACAAACCTATGGCATGGTCGAGGGCGACAGCGCATCGAGCGCTGAGCTGTTCGCCCTGCTTTCTGCTATTGCAAGTGAGCCTATTGCTCAAGGCATTGCCGCGACCGGTTCGGTCAGCCAGAAAGGAGAAATACAGCCCGTAGGCGGTGTTACACGCAAGATAGAAGGATTTTTTGACATCTGTAAGCACAAGGGCCTGACCGGAAAACAAGGCGTCATCATGCCCAACAAGAGTGTCAAGGATCTCATGCTAAAGAAAGAAGTCGTGGAAGCGGTTAAAAAGGGCAAGTTTCACATATATCCCATCAAGACCATTGAAGAAGGCGTTGAGATCCTGACAGGAATGAGAGCGGGTAAAAGGCGGAAAGACGGTGTGTACCCAAAAGGAACGCTTTTCCGGCTGGTCGATGATCGTCTCAGGGGGTTGGCTGAAAGGGCAAGGGACTTTGCCAAGGAAAAACAAGGAAACTAGGCGTTTGTTTTTGGAGAGAATTACAACGCCTCTTCCTAAGGCGCATGCCGCAACACACGAAAGCACGAAAAGACATTAAGCCTGAAAGCGGAGGGAACCATGGGTGGACATATGTGGCTGTTTGCTGTGTGTGGTGTAGGGGTGGGCATTGGTGCTGCTTTTTCCGGACTGGGCGGCGGGTTTTTGATGGTGCCCCTTCTGCTTTTTCTGGGGTATACGGCGCAGAAGGCAGTGGGGACATCTTTTCTCGCCATTCTCGTGATTTCCATCTCTGCCCTTGTGGCCCACAACAAACTGGCAAACGTTGACTACAAGGCCGGTCTCTTGCTGGGCATCGGTGGCATCATAGGCGCTCAAATCGGCGCGCGCCTGGTGGAGGGCGTTTCAACAGCCAATTTCAAAAAGATCTTTTCTTTCATCCTCTTGGGCCTGGCTGTGTATCTGTTTTTTAGGAAATGAGTCCAAAACGGGGAAGGATTTCGAAAGAGACAAGCAGGTGGTTACCAAGACCTGGGTTTTATTACGCGCGATAGATATCTTTCCGGAAATACCTGATTGGATCGGTAACTCTAATCCGGCCCTTATCATAGGGCCTTCTAATTTTAGCTACGATTTGCGTGGCTCTCAGAGGACTAAGGCGTTCAGCGTAATAGAGAAGATGTCTGGAAATATTCTGATCGGAATATTTAGCCTCAATCAACTCTTCCAGATTTCCATCCTTTAGGACTGCGAAATCGACTTCACGTCCCTCTTTGTCCCGGATATAGCGCAACTCATAGCGATAGCCGTCCCGATCCTCGAGAAAGTGGAGTCGTTTGAGTAACGATGTGGCCACGAGGTTTTCAAATCGTGCTCCTTCATCTCCAAGAACATCCCCGTTGTCAAAGAAGTATACTTTGGGAGGTTTTAGGACGGCCCTTGGTAGAGATTTTGTATAGGGCCGAACGCTGAAGACAAGATACATTCTTTCCAAAACCTCAAGCCAGGACTTCGTGGTTTTAGGCGAAACCTGAAGCTCATTAGCCATGCTGGAAACAGTAATCAGCCCCCCTGTGCGATGGCGAAGCATATCCAGAAACATAGCAAGCAATTGTATGTTTCGTATCGATTCCAGATCCCTGATATCTTCACGAATAACCCTATCAAACCGCTCACGTCGCCACCGACGTGCTTCCCGTTCATCTCCGTCCAGGAACGGCTCCGGAAACCCTCCGACGGTCATCAATCTGGCAAATGCGTCTTTTGAAGAGACCCCATTTGGAATCTCATCAAGGGAAAAGGGATGCAGACGCCAATAATGATACCGCCCCATTAACGAGTCGCCACCTCGCCGATAGACATCGAGACGAGCAGAGCCCGTTATGAGGAAAGAGTGCATTTCATGGGACACATCATAAATTCCCTTAATCCAAGACTTCCATCGCGGGAATTTGTGTAATTCATCGAACACAAGCAGGTCATTCTCAGCGCTCCATCTTTTTTGCAGAATGTCCTGCCTGTCCTCATCATAATCCCAGTTCAAATAGCGTCCTGCGGTGAATTTGTCTGAAAGAACGGCTTTGGCAAACGTGGTTTTCCCGACCTGACGGGGGCCGCCAACAAAAACCATTTTTTTGTTCAAATCCCCAAGAACGCAAGGGTAGATATAACGCATGTGGCCATATTAACTCAAACTCCAAAATAGTCAAGGCTATTTTGGAGTGGGATGCTGTTTGGCGAGTTCTGTGCTGATCCGCCTTCTATCATTCGGGCCATTATCCGGCCGTGCCCGAAATAGTACCAACATTACTGCTCAAATGTGGTATTTCTTTTCCCAATGATTAACCGGAAGGCCCAATGTTCTAGCGCCCATTTGGGCCTAACTTCTTGAAAATTATACGCAAACTCTTCAGCCGCCTGGTTTTGCATGATGTTTGCATATGATTGCCGTAGAATGTTTCGGGCAGTAAAAATCCTAGCCCAGAGGACTAGGCTTTGGTTATCCCCAGAGGGGATTTGCTTTGTTGGAAGTTCATTGAATTATTGAAATTACAAATATCAAATTACAAATA
>JADFWI010000032.1 GCA_015222985.1 Pseudomonadota bacterium
GAAGTACAAGGCACGACGACAGGCCGAATCCACCCGCTCCTTGCCGTACTTTTCCCCCAGGTGAATCGTGTCCTTTCGGTGAGCGTGCGTGGAATTCACAACCGCAGGGTGTAGCATAGGCTATCCAAAGATCACGAGGAGGATGGCTGATGAAACAGGAGAATTTGCCGGACGGACGGCGGACACTGGCGGAAGTGTTGAAGGAGTTCCAAAGCTGGCGCAGCGTCAGGAAAAGGGGTTCGCGAGTACCGCAACGCTTGTGGCAGGCGGCGGCCGAGTTGTCGGAGCTGCACTCCATCAGCGATATTTCACATACGCTGGGCCTGGACTACACGAGGCTGAAGCAGCGGGTTGAGGCATTACCGCCGTCGTTGTTGGAGCGAAGGTCTTTCGATGAGTATGGGCGGAGCAACGTGGCCAGCGGGTTCGTTGAGTTGGGGGTGGCGCCCGGTGGGAGCACTGGTGAATGCAGTGTAGAGGCGGAAGATGGAAAGGGGAAAAAGCTGAAGATGCATCTGAAAGGTGACGGCTGCGCGAAGGTGGTTGAAATTGCCAAAGCGTTTTGGGAGAGAAGGCGTTGATACAGATCACGCCGCAGATGCGGATTCTGCTGGCGGTAGAAGCGGTAGATTTTCGCAAGGGGATAGACGGACTGGCTGGGGTATGCAGGGGTGTCATCAAGATGGACCCCTTTTCCGGGTACGTATTTGTGTTTCGAAACAGGCGGAAGACATCGATCAAGATTTTGATGTACGACGGCCAAGGATTCTGGTTGTGCCAGAAACGTCTGTCCAAGGGACGCTTCGGCTGGTGGCCCGGACGCGAAGAGGAGCAAGTATACTTATTGGCGGTGCATGAGCTGCAGTTGTTGATCTGGAACGGTAATCCGGCTTCTGCTGATATAGCAGGGATGTGGAGAAAGGTTGCAGTGCAGGGCTGAGAAAAAAGTTTATAAACCGTTGGGGATTGCTCTTGCGTTCCATTGAAATATGTGCCACATTGCGGGTATGGATGGACAGATCAAATACCGAGGCAGAGTGGCCACTGCCCAAGACATTGAGTTCATCAAAAAACTGATTGCCGAGTTTCCCGGCGAGAGCCGTCGCAGCCTATCGAAGAAGCTGTGTGCGGCTTGGAATTGGGTACAGCCTAACGGGCAGCTCAAGGACATGGTGTGCAGAGGCTTCATGCTGCAGCTGCACCGAGCAGGCCTGATTACCCTGCCGGAGAGGAAGCGAAACCCGAACAATCCCCTGGCCCGGGGCAGGAAGAAACTGGTTTGGGTAGAAATGGATCAGAGCCCGATCCGTGGATCGGTGAAGGAGCTAGAACCGCTTGAGATCCGGCAGGTCAGACGAACACCACATGAAAAGCTGTACGACACTCTGGTCGAGCAATATCACTATTTGGGCTATTGCCATCCGGTAGGGGAATACCTCAAACATGTGGTGTTTGTCAATAATAGACCGATTGCCTGTTTTGCTTTCTCCTCTGCACCGCGGCACATCGGCTGCAGAGACCGCTTCATTGGCTGGGACCAGGAGCAGCGCAAACAAAGCATCCACCTGATTGCCTACAACACACGCTTTATTATCCTACCTTGGGTAGAGGTTCGCTATCTGGCCAGTCATCTTCTGGGCCGGATAGCGAAGAAAGCAGCCGATGATTGGCAACAACTGTATAACCACCCTATCTACTTCCTGGAGACCTTCGTTGATACCGAGAGGTTCGCCGGCACTTCCTATCGTGCCGCAAACTGGGTGTATCTGGGGCGTACAACCGGGCGAGGTAAGGATGACCAGACACACAAACCAAACCGGTCGATCAAGGCGGTGTGGGGATATCCGCTGAGTGGAGACTTTCGTGAGCGACTTTGCGGAGGTGCAGAGTGAAGGCACCCCGACCCATCGAACTCAGTCTTGAAGAACTGGAAGCTGTGGTACGGCGGGCTGAGCTCGGGAAACTTCGGGATGGGGATGCTCAGATTATCAAAGCGATGATGGAGACGATCAAATTCTTGAGCGCTGCGCTGCAAGAAAAAAATATTTCGCTCAAGCGGTTGCGGAACATCATCTTCGGCCCGAAAACCGAAAAGACTGAAGCAGTAGTAAAAAAGCCGCAGGGAGTGGAAAGCAACATTGAAAGCACTGATAATGGAGCTGCAGCCAGGGGAACGGAATTGCAGAAAAACAAACGAAAAGGCCATGGGCGAAATGGCGCCGAAGCGTATAGAGGGGCTGAACGGGTACAGATACCTCACCCCACGTTGAAGCCCAAAGATCCCTGTCCTGTTTGTCCAAAGGGAAAACTCTACGACACCAAGAGGCCGTTAGTGGTGGTCCGGGTGGTTGGCAAGCCTCCCGTGCAGGCGAAGGTGTTTGAACTTCAGAAGCTACGCTGCAATCTGTGCGGCGAGGTGTTCCCTGCCGACCTTCCTGAAGATTGTGCAGATGAGAAATATGATGCTTCGGCAGGATCGATCATTGCTCTTCTAAAGTACGGAGGTGGATTCCCCTTTTACCGATTGGAGAAGTTGCAGGACAACTTCGAGGTACCTCTTCCCGCCTCCACGCAGTGGGAGATTGTGGAAGGAAAGGCTGATCGGATCTATCCAGTGTACAATGAGTTGATTCGTCAAGCGGCTCAAGGAGATGTAGTACACAACGACGACACGGTTATGAAAATCCTGGAGCTGATGAAGGAAAACAAGAACGCAGAGCAACAGGTCCCCGGCCGGGGGAATCGGACGGGGATGTTCACTACGGGAATCCTTTCCATCCAGGGGAAGCGCAAAATCGCGTTATTTCACACGGGCAGAAAACATGCTGGTGAGAATATGAGTGATGTTCTTCGCCAAAGAGATACCGATCGGGGCCCGCCTATTCAAATGTGCGATGCCTTATCGCGAAATGTACCCGAGACGCTGAAAGTCATCCTGGCCAACTGTCTGGCTCATGCGAGGCGGAAGTTTGTTGATGTTGCCGAGGTGTTTCCGGAGGAATGTCGTATTGTGCTCGAGATCCTGAAAGAGGTATACGAGCACGACGAGGAAGCGAAGAAACAGCATCTATCGGCTCAACAGCGGCTTGAGCTACACCAAAGCAAGAGCGGTCCGTTGATGGAGGAGCTAAAAAACTGGTTGGAGGAGCAGGTACAATGGAAGAAGGTCGAACCGAACTCGAGTATGGGGCAGGCTTTTTCCTATATGCTCAATCACTGGAAACCGTTGACTCTCTTTCTCCGCCTACCCGGGGCCCCGCTGGACAACAATGTCTGCGAACGCGTGTTGAAACGGGCAATCCTTAACAGAAAAAATTCACTATTCTATAAGACCTCGCATGGTGCCTACGTCGGGGATCTGTTCATGAGCATTATCTACACCTGCGATCTTGCTAGCATCAATGCCTTCGAATATCTGAACGCTCTGGAGGAGAACTCGGCTGAGCTGTTCAAGCACCCCGAGCTCTGGCTTCCCTGGAACTACCGGCAGCAGCTGATCGGCCAGGCTGATCAACCCGCCTGAGCCGGCGGGCGGGCGGCACCCGCCCGATGATCGCGCCGGGCCGGGGGGAGGCCAAAAAAGTTGTATCCGCACACACTTACCGAAAGGACACGGTGAATGCTGATGTTAGAACTTGAGTCCACATGTTTTTGATTTACAAAATCTTTAATGCAAAAGCCGTAGTACAAACACGCCC
>JADFWI010000250.1 GCA_015222985.1 Pseudomonadota bacterium
ACACCCTTGTCGTCCATATTGGTTTTGGTGATGATCTGCACGCTGCCATAGCCTGTCCCATCGTGGGCATCGATTGCGTTTGTGATCAGATTGAGGAAGACCTGCTGAAGTTGAGACGAATCCGTCAAAATGGTCGGGAGATCATTTCCCGGTTCTACGATTAGCCGGATGCCGCTGCTTGCAGCTTCCCTTTCAATGAGAGGGATGACATCTTCGATCAGGCTGTTGATATCGACGTCGTCTATCACAGACTCAGTTTGGCGAGAGAACTTGAGTAAACTGTGTGTCAACCGCTTGCATCGCTTCACCTGTTTGCTGCAGCTCGTCAGTGACTTAAGGAGCTGCTTTCGAAAAACCGGGGCCATTTCCGATGTCTTTTCCATATCAGCCAGAATCTGGTTTTCAAAATTGATGATGGCGAGAGGATTGTTGATCTCATGGGCCACGCCGGATGAAAGCTCGCCCACGGATGCCAGTTTGCTCGCCTGGATGAAGCACTCGTTCGCCTGATCCACCTCCATATCCCTCTTACGCATGGCATGAATCATGTATTTCGTGACAAAAACAGTAACAACGAGAATGACCAATGCGCTTACGAGGAGAATGATCAACATCACATAAGTTACGTGATTGATGTCATAGAGAGCCTCCGAATAATCTTGCCTCATCGCAAGCATCCATCGCGGGTTGTTCAACCAGACATAGGAAGCGATCTGCATCGGCGGCCGCTTTTCGCGGCCGGTGATTCCAAAACGACCCACCTCTACTTTCACCGTTTCGGTAAAGGGTCTGACCGGGAAAACCGACATCTCAAGCATTTTCCCGCCTTGGCTGGTATTGCTCTGATAGATCCCTTTAGTATTCAACAGAAATACTTCACCCGTGCTACCAACTCGCACATCCTCGACAATGCAGCGAAAAACTTCTGTTTCGATGGTTGCCCTCAGAATCCACCTTTCGCTCCCATCGGTTCCGAGAACGGCGATGATGAAGTGAGGAACTTCTCGAAATCCGAGGAACATATCGCTGATATAGACTTGATTGGAGGAACCTGTCATGATCTCCTTGAACCAGAATGAATTCGAATAATCGCTGTCCATCAGTTCATAAGGGCCGATGTATGCAAGATGACGCCCTTTACCGTCAATCAAGCCCAGATCGGTGAAGGCTCCTTTTTTCTCATTGATCGTCTCAAAAATTGAAGACAGATTTTCTTTATCGGCCAGGAAATCCTTGGTATGGCTCCGGACCGCCAACTCCAACTTGGAAACCTGTTCCTGTAAGAAGAGATCCACGAGCTTGGCATGCTGCTCAAGCTGAGTGACAAAGGAAGTCTTTGCGCGGGCCGTGGCGAAGTCCTTGTAGTAATAATTGAAAATCCAGCCCAGGATCAAAAGGGGTACGATGGAACTCAGCGTCGTGAAAAACACGAATCTGCGAAACTGCCTTCTATAGTAAGCTTCTCGTTCGGGAATTCCGGGTGCGCGGGTACTGTTCTTTGCTGTTGCCATTCTCGTTCTCTCTCGTGACGCTTTTCCTGGATTTATTTCAAGCTTGCAAAGTTTTCCCTCACTAAAACGGCCATACCCTGGGGATCAGGGTGCTTGCTACAAGCCACATTATAATATTCATGGGTACGCCGATTTTCAAAAAGTCGCTGAACCGGTAACCTCCAGGTCCGTACACCATCATGTTGCATTGATAACCAATTGGAGTCGCGAAACTCGCAGAAGCACCCATCATGATCGAAAATGCAAAGGGAACGAAACTTACATCCATCTGCCCGGCCATGGACATGGCGATCGGCCACAGGATCAATGCCGCCGCATTGTTGGTTACCATTTCGGTGAGGATTGAAGTTGTCAGGTAGAGCATGGCCAAAACAAAGTATGGATTCCCCCCCCCCAGGCCTACCATCTGTTGCGCAATGAATCCGGCCGCCCCTGTTTTCTCCATGGCCCTTCCAACGCCGAATGCTGCAATGATGACCAGAAGAACCTGCATGTCAACGCTTCGATAGGCCTGAGAAACCGTGATGCAACGGGTGATCATCAGGACAGCGGCGGCAACGGCAGCGGCCCTGAACATACCGGTGCCCAGCAGTGAGGCGGAGACCACCATCCCCGCAAGGACAATCATGGCGAAAATCGCCATGCTGTAGCGCGGCGCCGCCGATTCTTCCAACTGGCTGATGAGAAAAAATTCATTCGAATCCTTGTTTCGCAGATAGAACAAGGGATGTGTTTCAAGGAGCAGCGTGTCCCCTTCCTGCAGAACAATGCTCCCCAAACTTCCCTTGATTTGGTTGCCTCCTCGGGACAGCGCGACAAGAACCGCATCATAAATCTGCCGGAAATGCCCCCCGACAATGCTCCTGCCGATGAGGCGGTTGGATTTTGAAACCACCGCTTCCACAAAGCAGCGATCAGCACGCGGTGTCACGATTTCAAATAGTCTGTCTAACACAGGGGTTAGGCCTTTGGTCCTGTGCAGTTCTGAAACCATGCCTTTTTCACCGCCGAAAACCAGCCGGTCATCTCCTTTCAGGGTTATGGAGTAATCAATCACCGGGATAACCTTTCCATTGCGGAAGATCTGAATGAGGTTTATACCGTTTTCTTCAGTGAGTCCCGCTTGCTGGATTGTTTTCACCGCAAGAACGCCTTTCGGATCCACGATCATCTCGGTGGTGTACTCTTTCGGATTGCCCATTTGTTCTATTGCGGATGACCGGTCGGGGAGAAGCCACCGGCCCAAAAAAATAATCACCACGAGCAGGACTATCGCTGAAGGTGCCCCCACCTTGGCGATTTCAAAGAATCCGATCTTCATGCCGGTTTCTTTCTCCACAATCCCGCTCACAACCAGGTTTGTGCTGGTGCCTATGACGGTGCACGTTCCGCCGAGAATAGCGGCATAGCTTAGAGGGATCATCAGCTTAGACACAGGAATCTTGATCTTCCTCGCCCAGGCTGTTACCGCGGGGATGAAAATCGCCACGACCGGAGTGTTGTTTAGAAAAGCGCTCAGCACTGAGACCGGAAGCATCATGCGGAACTGCGCAGCCGCCGTTTTTTTTATCTTGGGCGACAAGAAGGGCGTGAGCATCTGTATGGCGCCGGTCTCTTGAATCGCCCCGGCCACGATAAACAGGATTGCTACAGTGAGCATCCCCTTGTTTGATGCCCCTGCGACGGCTTCCGCCGGCGTAATAATGCCCGCCGTCAGTAATGTCACCAGCGTTCCCAAACATATCCATTCGGGACCGACGCTTGTTTTTGCCAGCAACACGAACATGAAGACTACGCTGCCCAAAGTGAACCACATTTGCCATTCCATTGCTTTCTCCTCAATCGTTTGTGTTGTCTTTTTTCTCCCAGGCCCCTTCGATTTTGGCCACCAGTTCACCGATCTCGCAGGGCTTGGGCAGATAATCGTAGGCACCCAGCTTGGTTGCCTCCATGGCCGAGTCGATGGACCCGTGCCCGGTCAGGATGAGGGTTTCGGTGAAGAGACCCAGCTTTTTTATTTCTTTTAACGTGGTAATCCCGTCCATTCCCGGCATCTTGAGATCTAATACGACCACGTCAAAGTCCTCTTTCTCAAGTGCCTGGATAGCGCTGTCGCCGCTGCTTACGGCGGTCACGCGATATCCCCTGCTTGTCAGGAGTTTTGACATGTTGTTGGTGAAAACGGTTTCATCATCTACTAATAAAACTCTGCTTCCTTTCATTTTTCGTTCCGCCTTTCGTAAAGATTCGGTTAAACCGTTTGCCTGTCGATAGGTTATCCCACTAAACCTATGGCGTTCTCCCTCTCTGTCTGTACGTACTCGCAAGCAGACAGGT
>JADFWI010000251.1 GCA_015222985.1 Pseudomonadota bacterium
AGATACACGTGCAGCGTAGCTAGAACCTGTGTTGTTAACAACCCCAGGAGGACAGCCCTGGCAACATAGGAGATTCTATTCATTTTGGAATGGAGACCTGTATGATTGGTGGCCCTGTTGTTGATTACCTTTTCATTTAGCTGTATAAGGCTCCTACCACGGGATACGCGTTGTTTGTACCGCTTTTTGCAGTTAACAGGTAACGAGGCTAGGAAGCTTCCCAAGATCTATACAATAATGGTGCCAATCACGATAGGAGTTTGAGTTATGATCTTTGATATGTTCCAGAAGGGGGGAGTCGTGATGTATCCCCTCCTTCTATGCTCCATGATCTCCCTAACGATAATTCTGGAAAGAACTCTCTTCTGGATACGGGAGAATAGGCGTGCTGACAGAACCCTCGTTGATCAGGTGCTTGAGCTGGCTCGCTTGAAAAAATACGAGGAGATCAGGACGAGCACGCAAGGCGCTGGCGACTATGTGATCAGGGTGCTTGTGTGTGGCCTGGTTCACAGGAATTACTCGCTTTCCAAGGCCATGGAGGCGGCAGCAATAGAAGAGATCGAGAGAATGAGAAGATATCTTCCCGTACTCGATACCGTGATCACTGCCGCCCCCCTGCTTGGCATTCTCGGCACGGTTATCGGTATCATACATTCCTTTGACATGCTCGGAAGAGCAGGCATACAGAACCCGCAGGCCGTCACTGCCGGCATTGCCCAGGCCCTGCTCACGACTGCCGCAGGTTTGCTGATAGCCATTTTTACACTGTTTCCATACAATTACTTCGTGACGAAGGTGGAAAAGGCAGGAAATCGGATTGAGAAGCATGCCACAACCCTCGAGATCCTCCAAGAAGGGGACGGCAGCAAATGAACCTGCGATTCAAACACAAAAGCCCGCGTATCGAACTGATTCCTCTCATCGACATTATCTTCTTGCTCCTTGTGTTTTTCATATATTCCATGCTTTCCATGGTTGTATACAGAGGAATACCGGTCACACTGCCTGCTGCTGATAGCATTGAAACGCAGAAAGGGGAGAGTCTCGTCATCACGATTGATGAAAACGGAGATGTCTTTGTAGACAAGGAGCCCACTGCCAGCCGGGAGATCCTTTTCCGCCTCAAAAGGGAATATGCAGCCTTTCCCGAGAAGACCGCCATTATTTCAGGACACAGGCAGTCGCCGTACAGGGCCTTTGTGGATGTTCTTGACAAGGTCAGGCTGGCGGGATTCCAAAAGGTCTCCATGGAAGCAACGCCGAGGGAAGCCGACGCCACCGGTCGCTGATTGCGAGATCTTGATAATGAAAAGGGACATTGTCCTATCAGCCATCATATCTCTGGCATTTCATGTATCCGTGTTGAGCGCACATCTGCCGAAAAGCAGCAGCACAGGATGGGATGCGCATGCCCCGGTATCGCTCTCGATCATCCGTTCCAAGAAGGTCGTGCCCGCTCCGTCTCCCCGGAAGTCGCCTTCTGAGACCGGATTGAAGTCTGATCTCCTGCCAAAGCGCAGGGCCGTGCGTAAGCGAATTCTCGTTTCGAGATCGACACGAAGCCCCAAAAAAGACCTCACGGCCAAGCCTGCCCCAAAGCAAAAGAGCGCTAGCGTGAACAGGCTTAAGGATCTCATGAAACATGCACCAGAGCCCTGCCCGGCAGGTAGGGATGAAGCGGCTGGGGAGCCTTCTATTGACCATGTGTCAAAGACGCCAGATGAAATGATCGGGACAGGGTCGTCTTTTGAAACAGCCTCGATCCCGAAGGGCGCCATCACGGGTGAGCGGGAAATCGTTGGAACACTTAAGGGGAACGGATCAGAAAAGGGGATTCTCACGTATGCCACACCCAAATACAAAGAGAATCCTCCCCCAAACTATCCCAAAGTTGCGAGGAGAAGGGGCTATGAGGGGTCCACGCGCCTTAAAGTCGAGGTCCTTGAAAGCGGCAAGGTCGGACGAATAGAGATAGCATCATCATCGGGTTTTGAGGTGTTGGACAAGGCGGCCCTGGAATCCGTAAAGAACTGGACCTTCACTCCGGGCACAAGAAGTGGAGAAAACATAAGGCAGTGGGTCATGGTGCCGGTCAGATTTTCTTTGAGATAACAAAGCCATTGAAATTCCAAAAAGCCAAATCCAAGAGCGATTCATTGCATCACAAGGGAGATGCCGAAAATAGCCATATTGCCGAGCACATGGATCGTGATGGGAACCATCAGGTTCCTCGCTACCTCGTAGGCCACGGCAAAAAGCAGGCCTCCCACAATCTGGGTCAATGGAACCCCGGAACCGGTGGCATGGCATAGGACAAAAATCAAGGCGCTACCGAAAAGGGCAACCAACATACCCCATCGTCTCAGGAAGCCGTAAATAATTCCCCGAAAAAAGACTTCTTCTGCCACGGGGGCTACCAGACCGCCCACAAAGAAAAACAGAACCACCTCATGAGTGCCGTGCGGAAGATCGGTTCTGATCAGTTTCAAGGAATGGATGTGTGCCGCATGTAGGATGGCAAAGCCTGAAATGGCACACAGCCCAAAAGCAGCCGACCAGATCACACCCTTCTTCAGTCCGGCAAAAATCTTGTCTGGAGCCAACCCGACTGATGACATGCCTTGGCTCCAGATTGAAACAATTAGAACCAGGAAAAATATTTCAAGAAGACGTGCTATCAAGAGGGAATACAACGTCTTGGCGAGGAAAATCCCGGTGGCCGTTTCAGCAGCCACGATAGCAACAAGGGATAAGGACAGGATTCTTGTTTCGATTATCTTTACCGCCATGGGGAACTCTTCAAGGCCTTGGAAACATTACAATGATTAATGTAGCAGTGAGGTGGGTGAATGGGAGTTGCTACCGTCCACTCCAACTCAGTTTCGCTTTCAGGACGTCATAGTAGCTTTGGCCGGCTATCTTGATCATCTGAATCGTATGCGGCGCCTTGCGAACAATGATGGTGTCTCGGTGGGTTATATGGAGGCCTACCTGGCCGTCAAAAGTTAGAAATATGCCTGAGTCTCTCTCTTCGAGACTGATCGTAATTGCCACAGTATCGGGCACGATCAAAGGGCGATTAATCAGAGTAAAGGGACAAATCGGTGTAAGAATGATCGTTTTCAGGGAGGGGTATACGATAGGGCCGCCTGCTGAAAGGGAATACGCGGTGGACCCTGTGGGGGTGGCTACAACGAGACCGTCCGCCCTGAAAGTTGTTAGATAGTAATCGTCAATATACGTATGAATGTGGGCAATCCGTGCAAGAGCTTCTTTGTTGATCACTACATCGTTCAGGACGGTCTGGCATGCGATTTCCTCGCCGTCACGAACAACTTTTGCCGACAACAAGATTCTCTCTTGGGTTGCATAGTCGTCCTTAATGGCTTTTTCCACGGTAGGAAAAAGCTGATCCACCGGGACCTCTGTCAGGAACCCAAAAGCCCCAAGGTTGACCCCTAACACAGGGATACCCGTGTCCTGAACCCATCGGATGGCGCTGATGAAAGTCCCGTCACCACCCAATACCACAATAAACGACAGATCAGAAGGGGCCTTCTCAATGTTTTCCACCAGACAGTCACGTGAAGTAATCGGCGTAGGGATATTCTTGCGGATGAGGACCTGAATTCCTTTTGCCTTCAGCCAGGTCTCCAGTTGATCCGCCTTGGCAATGGCCTCTTTCTGGTCCTTGACGACAATGCCTATCCTCTTCATGGGGCATGACCTTGTTACGAAGGTTGCAGGTTTATCCACTACATAACAAGATTTCAAGAGGCCGTCAAATCCGAACCCGGCTATTTCATGAATACATCCATTGTCTGATGAGGGGGACAACCCTTTTGTCCCAGTCCTCTGACACCCTCAATCTTATGAATTGCTTGAAGAGATTGTCCGTCAACTGGAAGGCCTTTTCATATAGGTATACCTTTTCAAGCACCGCTCCCTCCAAATCCTCTTGTGACTCCACATATCCTGTCTGGGGGCACTTGAGCCCGGCCATGTGCAGGCTTTCTGCCTTGACTGTAAAGCGCCACTCCTGATCACCCGTCTTACAAGAAAGATTAAGCTCTGTGACGACGGCCCCTTTCTTCAGCGCCAAAATCCCCTCTTCAAGGCCTGCATCGTCGCCCTTTATGGTAATGCTTTCCACCGTGTCCTTCTGCTTGTTCACAAACACAATACGATTGCCGATCTCCAGCGATACGGGTTCTTGCTCGAGTTTTGTTATCTCATCTTGATTCTTCTCGATAGCAAACCATAACCACGTCAGGTACTCGTACCCCAAGAACTTATAACGATTGTATGAAACGGCAACATCAAGCAT
>JADFWI010000033.1 GCA_015222985.1 Pseudomonadota bacterium
AAACTGCTTTTTGAAAGCGCCTCAAGCCGGAGTGGTGAAATTGGTAGACGCAGAGGACTCAAAATCCTCCGGGCCTTGCGCCCGTGTCGGTTCGATTCCGACCTCCGGCACCAACATGAACAGGGGTTCGCCATTGTCTGCCGGCCCCTTTTCTTTTTTTGTCTTTTTTGTCTTGACAAGAAAGACCATTTTGTGTATGAGCCATGGAAGTTACGCCTTATTGAAAACGTTGCTGATTTAGAGACCAAAGCCATCTTTATATTATGAGTCTTAAGAATCTCCTGCTGCAGAAAAGATCTCGAATAGTAAAAAAGTGGCGTGACGTCATACTGCAGACTTATCATGAGCAGAGCCAAGGCTTTTTGAAGAAAAAAGATTCCTTTGGGAATCCGGTGGGCTGTACGATCTCTGAAGGGATAGAATCTTTGTATGACGCACTTCTGGAAGACTCAGAAGACTCAGGGTCGGACAAGATTTCCGAGGCTCTTGACAGCATTATGAAAGTCAGGGCTATTCAGGATTTTTCTCCGTCCCGGGCTGTCGGCTTTGTGTTTGGCTTGAAAAAAGTGATCAGAGAGGAACTCGGGAACGAAATCCTGCAAAATGGGTCGCATGAAGAGTGGGCGGCATTTGATGCCAGGATAGACGGTTTGGGCCTGCTGGGCTTTGATATTTATGCGAACTGCCGGCAGAAGATTTCCGACATCCGTGTCAATGAGGTAAGGACGCGTTCATATAGACTATTGCAAATGGCAGGTCTGTCATATGATCTCTCTGAGCATGAGGGGGATCCCAATGGGGAAAAAAAAGAGGACGGGGCAAGTAACGGACAACATAACATGGAAGCGAGGGAACACTAAATGAACATAATAATCAGTCTCACGGTTTCCTTCCTGGCAGTATTCGGACTCGTTGTGATTGCCTTTGTGGGCGTGTGGGGGGCACACCTGGAGTGGCTTTTTGGGGTCGTGATCCCATATCTTGCTGTGATTACATTCTTCATAGGTATCGTCTACCGCGTGGTACAGTGGGCAAAATGCCCGGTGCCGTTCCGGATACCTTCGACCTGTGCGCAGCAGAAGTCTTTGCCGTGGATCAAGTATGGTTATGCGGAGAAACTGGATAACCCGGTCAACACCTTCTGGGTTGTGTGCAGGATGATCCTGGAGGTCCTTTGTTTCCGGTCCCTGTTCAGAAATACAAGGCTTGAATTCGGTAGCGGGCAGGAGATCAAATACAAATCGGCCAAGTGGTTGTGGCTGGGAGCCATTGCGTTTCATTATACCTTTCTGATAGTTTTATTAAGACATCTCAGGTTTTTCACCGAGCCCATGCCTTTTTTTGTCAAGATCATTGAAAATGTCGACGGTTTTTTCCAGATGTTCCTCCCCACCGTTTATCAGAGCGGCTTCATCCTTGGGGCGGCCGTGACGTATCTTTTGCTAAGAAGGATTCTTGACGGTAAGATGCGCTACATATCCCTTCCTGCTGACTACTTTCCCCTCTTTATGATCCTTGGTCTGGTAACAACGGGCGTCCTGATGCGCTATGTGCTCAAGGCGGACATCGTCAGCATTAAGGAGTTAACCCTGGGCCTGGTTTCTTTCAAGCCGGTCGTTCCGGAGGGGATCAGTGTGATCTTCTATATCCATCTTTTTCTTGTGAGTGTCTTTTTTGCCTATTTTCCCTTCAGCAAGTTGACACACATGGCAGGAGTCTTTCTGAGCCCCACGAGAAACCTGTCTAATAACACCCGCATAGTCAGACACATCAATCCCTGGAATAACCCGGTCAAGTTTCATACATACCAGGCGTACGAAGACGAATTCAGAGAGAAAATGAAAGACGCGGGGTTGCCAGTAGATAAAGAGTAATTCTGAAATCTGAAAAAGGAGTCATCATGGCGAAGGATGAAATAAAACAAGAAGATCTGTTAAACATCGATCACAGCCCTTCTTTGTTTAAAAAGGGGTGGATGAACACGCCCGTAGATATCAGGCCGAGCATGCATTGTTATGCCTGCGAGCCTGCACGCCTTAAAGTGGTTGACTTTCCAAACCCTAGGGTATGGTCCGTCATGGATGAGGACTGGAAACTGCCGAAGGACTGGAAAGAGACCGTCATGGATGCCTTCAAGGACCGGCTTGACAGGTTCCGCACATTTAAGCTTTTTATGGATATCTGCGTAAGATGCGGTGCCTGCGCTGACAAATGCCAGTTCTTTATTGGATCCGCAGATCCCAAGAACATGCCCGTTTTGAGGGCAGAGCTTATACGATCCGTCTATCGAAGGAACTTCACAGCGGCCGGAAAGCTTTTCGGCAAGCTTGCCGGAGCAAGAGATCTCGACTATGGCGTGTTAAAAGAGTGGTGGTACTATTTGTACCAGTGCAGTGAGTGCCGGCGCTGCTCGGTCTTCTGCCCTTATGGCATTGATATGGCCGACATCACCATCATCGGTAGAGAAATGACCAACCTGCTGGGCCTGAACATAGACTGGATCGCAGCGCCAGTGGCCTTTTGTTACAAGACGGGAAATCACCTGGGCATTCAGCCCCATGCCTATAAGAGCATGCTCGAATTTTTCCAGGACGAGATAGAGGAAGTCACGGGCGTACGGGTGGAGCCGAGCTTTAATAGAAAAGGGGCCGAGGTCCTCTTTATCACGCCCTCCGGTGACGTTTTTGCCGATCCCGGCACCTGGACCTGCATGGGCTACATGATACTTTTCCACCAGCTTGGGATTGACATAACATGGAGTACGTACGCCTCCGAGGGCGGAAACTTCGGTCTCTTTACCTCCCATGACATGATGAAGAGGCTTAACGGCAAGATGTATATGGAGGCGAAGCGCCTGGGGGTAAAATGGATCCTTGGCGGGGAATGCGGCCACATGTGGCGCGTGGTTAACCAGTATATGGGTACAATGAACCTCGACTTGGCGGAAGGGAGCAACCTGGAGAACCCGGTTTCCCCCATGACGGGCACGAAATTCGAGAATGCCAATTCGACAAAGATGGTTCACATTACGGAATTTACTGCAGATCTTATTAAACACGGCAAACTGAAATTGGATCCCAGCAGAAACGATCATCGGAAAGTCACCTTCCATGACTCGTGCAATCCTGCCAGGGCCATGGGGCTTCTGGAAGAGCCGAGATATGTCATCAAAAACGTGTGCAATCATTTTTACGAGATGCCTCCCTCGACTATCAGGGAGCAGACCTTCTGCTGCGGCGGCGGGTCCGGCCTGAATGCGGGTGAAGATGTCGAACTCAGGATGAGAGGAGGGCTCCCAAGGGCCAATGCCGTGAAGTACGTTCACGAGAAATACGGCGTGAATATGCTTGCCAACGTTTGCGCTATTGACAGGGCCGTCTTCCCGGGTCTTATGGAATACTGGGTGCCCGAGGTGGATGTCACCGGCGTTCACGAGCTGGTGGCCAATGCCATGGTATTGGACGGAGAAAAGGAGAAGACGGTCGATTTGCGTAATGAACCCCTTCCAGGAATGGAGGATGCTGAAGATGTATGACGGAGGTAAGATAATCACCGGCATTGTCATCGGTCTTGTTTTATTGACATTCCCTATCTGGTATACTCATGGCACGCCCCCGCCAAGACCGGAAGTGAAGCTCCCAGAAAAGGAAAAGAAGTGCGTGCAACCCGGAGCATACATGAAGCTCAAGCACATGCAACTGCTGGACCTGTGGAGAGATTCGACCGTCCGTGCGGCCAAGAGATCTTACGTGGCCACTGACGGCAGAAAGTACGAGATGAGTCTCCAAAATACGTGCATGAGCCCGGAATGTCATGCGAAAAAGACGGAGTTTTGCGATCGGTGTCACGACTATACCGGGGTAGACCCGTATTGCTGGGATTGCCATATTCCGCCTAAGGAAGAACCCAAGAAGGAAAAACCCGAGGAGAACGTTCATTAAGGAGATGGAGCGATGGCCGTGAATAGAAGAAAATTCTTAAAGATCGGCGGGGTATCCATGTTGGCCTTTGGGGCCATGCCTGCCACAAATGCCCTTGGCCTCGAATGGTTGGACGAAAAGCTGGGAGGCTTCACGATCCCCGAAACGCTCTTGCACTTTTTTCACACGCCGGTCGGCGCGGTGAGAGGGGATGCTCTGACGGCAAAACGCTGGGCCATGGTTGTGAACGTAAAGGCCCTGGATGATGAGATAGCAGAGGCCTGCCAGAAAGCCTGCCATCATGTCCACAACGTTCCTCATATAGAAAATCCCAAGCACGAGATCAAGTGGATCTGGGAGGAGCACTATGAGCACGTTTTTCCTGGCCGGCAGCACGAACACGTAAAGGAGAGTTTTAAAAAGCTACCCTTTCTGGTCATGTGCAACCACTGCGTAAACCCCCCTTGCTGCAGAGTATGTCCCACAAAGGCAACGTTCAAGAGAGAGAGCGACGGCATCGTCATGATGGACATGCATCGCTGTATAGGATGCCGGTTCTGCATGGCCGCGTGTCCTTTTGGGGCAAGAAGCTTCAACTGGAAAGACCCGAGGCGATTTCTTAAAGAGGAAGACCAGAATCCCGAATATCCCACGAGGATGAAAGGCGTGGTGGAAAAGTGCCAGTTTTGCGCAGACCTCCTTGCCAAAGGAAAGATTCCAGCGTGCGTGGAGGTTGCTCAGGAACTTTGTAAGAAGAAGGGCAGGGAGCCTGCACTGGTATTTGGGGACCTCGAGGACCCTGACTCAGAGGTGAGGCAGCTATTGCGGACCCGCTACAGCATTCGGCGGAAACCGGAGCTTGGTACCAATCCAAACGTTTACTACATTGTTTAAGGTAGGTGGCTATGCTTGAGAAGGCATTTGTTGGAGGGCGGAAATACTGGATATGGATGGCATGTTTGCTCGGTTTTATGGGCATAGGCTTTATTATGTGGCTCTACCAGTTTCGTGAGGGCCTGGGCATAACCGGGATGAGTAGAGACATTTCGTGGGGGGTCTATATAGCCCAATTTACCTTTCTTGTTGGGGTGGCGGCCGCGGCAGTGATGGTGGTCCTGCCTTACTACGTCCATCACTACAAGGCCTTTGCCCGCATTACCATACTGGCTGAGTTTTTGGGTGTTGCCGCTGTCACAATGTGTTTGTTGTTCATTATTGTGGACCTTGGTAATCCGGTTCGTGCCCTTAACGTGCTCCTGCATCCCACACCCAGGTCGATCCTTTTCTGGGACATGATTGTCTTGAACGGCTATCTTTTCCTTAATATTTTTATCGGGTGGAATGTGCTCACTGCAGAGCGGAAAGGTTCGGCTCCCCCTGGATGGCTTAAACCTTTCATTTATATTTCCATCCCTTGGGCTATCAGTATTCACACGGTGACAGCGTTCCTTTACGCTGGTTTACCGGGGAGACATTTCTGGCTCACTGCCATCATGGCAGCGCGCTTTCTCGCATCCGCATTTGCTGCCGGACCGGCGATGCTCATTATTTTCTGCCTTATCGTGAGAAGGACAACCAAATTTGATCCCGGCAAGGAGCAGATTCGCACGCTATCCGGCATCGTCACCTATGCGATGATATTAAATGTGTTTTTCTTCTTGCTTGAGGTCTTTACTGCCTTCTACAGCCAGATACCCGGGCACATGCATTCGATAGTGTACCTGTTTGCCGGCTTGCACGGACATGGCGCGCTCGTTCCCTGGATGTGGACTTCTGCATTTTTTGCTGCCGTAGCCCTTACCCTGTTGATTGTGCCTGCTGGGCGCAGAGCAGACGATGTGTTGGCAGTCGCCTGCGTGTGCGTATTTATTGCCTGCTGGATCGATAAGGGCGTAGGTTTGGTTATAGGCGGATTTATTCCGAATCCACTTGAACACATCACTGAGTACAGGGCCACCGTACCGGAGATCTTGATCACATTGGGGGTTTGGGCTACCGGGTTTTTCATACTCACTGCCCTCTACAAGGTCGCCATTACAGTCAAGGAGGAGTTGAGAGCATAAAATAATCGCGAAAGGCGGCTTCGCCGCTTGGTCGCGCTTTTTTACAAAGCGCTTCAAATATAGGGGCTCATTCCATTTAGGGATGAGCCCTTTCTTTTATTTTTACATCGAAAAGCTGGTCCTCTGGTCCAGGTCAGAGATAGATGGCACTGCCTTGGAGTTTTGTGTCTAAAATCACAAATTCCAAGCACCAAATTTCAA
>JADFWI010000034.1 GCA_015222985.1 Pseudomonadota bacterium
ACGATGATGCACCACCCGATGCATCTGCACGGCCACTTTTTCCGCGTCGTCAATGGCCAAGAGGACTACGCTCCGCTCAAACATACAGTGGATGTGGCCCCTATGTCCACCACGGTCATCGAATTCGACGCCAACGAGTTCGGAGATTGGTTCTTCCACTGTCATTTGCTCTACCACATGAAGAGCGGCATGGCCCGCGTCGTGCATTACGAGGGCTTTACCCTCGACTCTCAGCTCGCTGCAGTCCGGCCTAGCCTCTACAAAGAATCCTGGTATTTTTGGGGCCAGGCCGACATCCTCAGCAACATGACCGAAGGCTTTTTGACGGCTTCCAATACCCGCAACATCTTAACCGCGGAGTGGGAAGTAGGGTGGCAGGAGGTGGATGACGCCGAGTGGGAAGGAACCCTCACTTGGAGCCGCTACCTAAACCGCTTTTCCACTATCTTCGCAGGTGCTGACTTAATGGGTGAAAAGGATGAGCTCGATAAAACGCGGGGCGTGCTAGGATTTCACTACCTGCTGCCGCTCAACGTCGAGTCAAGAATTTGGGTTGATTCTGACGGAGGTGCGCGTATCAATTTCAACAAGGAATTTGAATTGACCCCGCGCCTCACGCTCTTTGGTGAAGCCCAATACGATACCCACGACCTGTGGGAGGGAAGTGTTGAATTGAACTACACGGTTCATAAAAACTTCTCCCTTATTGCTCTCTGGCATTCCGATTATGGTTGGGGTGTCGGTGTGAAGATCCCTTTTTAAGAGACAGGATTAAGGCTAATCGGGTAGCTGGGGTTTTTCTCCCCCAGCCCTCTCACCACCCCACAAGCGGATCCGCAACGCCCTTGCCTTCGGCTAGTACTTTCGCTACCATCATAAAATGATGGAGCGGGGTTCCTATACAGGGGACTTTAACCTCATAAGTTCACGCCCATGCCGGGCGTACACCAATCGTTTGAGTATCGACGGATAAACGCTGGAGCGTTTCCCGCGTCTCAACTTGGCGTTCGCTTTTCAAAAGCGTCTTGACGTCACAACGTTATAACGTTATAATGTCCCAAAATGTGTGGAGGTGACATTATGGCAACACCTGCAAAACGTGTTACTGTTTATCTTGACCCTATCGTTCATAAAGCTTTAAAATTAAAAGCATTTGAAACATCTCGATCTGTATCTGATCTTGTTAATGAAGCCGTTAGAGAAGCCCTTGCCGAGGATGCTGAGGATCTTGCTGCGTTTGAAGATAGGGCGAAAGACCCCTTGATCAGTTATGATGAAATGTTGAAGAGGCTGAAAAAAGATGGCCGGATATAGGGTCTTTTTCAAAAGATCCGTGGAAAAGGATTTTGTAAGCATCCCGAAAAAGGATGTGAAGAGAATCCTCAATCGCATCAGTACGCTTGAAGATAATCCCCGCCCCCCAGGCTGCGAAAAATTGGGCGGACAAGAACGGTATCGCCTGAGACAGGGACGCTACCGTATTGTCTATTCAATCCAAGATAATGAGCTTACTGTTTGGGTTGTGAAAGTTGGTCACCGAAAAGATATTTATCGCTGAAGCGAACAAATCGCCGGAAATGGCAACACTTTCAAAAGGACTTTTTCTACAGACTCGTTATGTAAAAAAACAAAACCCGCAACGGAGAATAAATGACAAATTTCAAAGAAAAAGCAAACTTGATATGGGAAGTAGCAGACCTTCTCCGTGGTGATTATAAGCAATCCGACTATGGCAAGGTTATTCTACCAATGACGGTGTTGCGCCGTCTGGATTGTGTGCTGGCGCCAAAAAAGCAAAAGGTGCTGGACTATCTGCCGAAAGTTGAGAAACTCTCCGATAGCGCCAAAGATCTCGCCTTGAACAAAATTGCCGGGGCCAACTTTCATAACCGAAGTCAATTTGATTTTGCCAGACTGGTGGCCGACCCCAATCATATTGCCGCCAACCTTCGTAATCATATCAACGGTTACTCCGCTTCTGCCCGCGAGATTATCGAATATTTCAATTTTGATGATCAGATCGAGCGCATGGATGACCCCAAGGCCGACATTCTGTTTCAGGTGGTCAAAAAGTTTGCCGAGATCGATCTTTCAGGCATGGGCACCATGCAAATGGG
>JADFWI010000252.1 GCA_015222985.1 Pseudomonadota bacterium
CAAGACGGGCTAGGCTCGATGCACCTGGGACATTGCATCATGGGTCATTGGGGTCACCCATTAATCTTGACAAATACTGGAATGTAAGGGTGTTACGATCCCCAACCTTTTGTTCGAAAAAGCTCTTCCATATCCCGATTTAAGGTGTTTTTCGAATTCTGTGGCCGTTTCTTTGCAAAGGCACGGCCCGAAGGCGGTTTTAAGGTAGCGTTGGGAGTGGGGGGTGTCAGGATTCCCAAAACCTTCTGTTGGCAAAGGCCCTTCCGGAACCTGATTTAAGGTATCTCTCGAATTCAAGTGCCTTGGATTCATTGGAAAACGCCACATAGGTTACGGAATGGGGGCGCTGGTAAAGGGGATTTGCAGCTTAGAACAGATTTACCGTGGGATGTTGATTACTTATCAGAACTATGGACAACTGATAATGGTCTGCGCTAAAAATGCGAAGATTAGATCGCCGAAGTTCATGGATGACTTTACCCAACGAAAAAAGGGCACGCCGAGCCTGCAAAAGTATTACACATATAAATATCGGATTTTCAAGAATGGCGAGGAGGGTTTGCTATGTTTTTATCTATTGTTCAAAAAAGGAGAAGTATCAGGAGGTTTACGGAACGACGCGTTGAACCCAAAAAAATCGACACCTTGATTGAGGTGGCTCTTCGTTCACCTTCATCAAGAGGATTTAACCCGTGGCAGTTCATCGTTGTTACTGAAAAAGATCTACTGGAGAGGCTCTCAAGGGCAAAAGAGCATGGGTCTTCGTTTCTGGGGCATGCGCCACTCGGCATTGTCATCTGTGCCGACCCGAGCAAATCTGATGTATGGATTGAGGATGCCTCCATTGCCTCCATATTTATCCACTTGGCTGCCGAATCCTTGGGGCTTGGAAGCTGCTGGATCCAGATTCGAGAAAGGATGTATGACAAGACGAAGACGTCACAAGCCTATGTCCGCGAGCTTCTAAATATCCCAGAAAATCTGCATGTGGAGTCTATTGTTGCACTGGGATATCCCGACGAGACGAAGCCTCCGCATGAAAAAGGGGAACTACAATACGAAAAAGTATATGACAATTACCATGGAAAGCCATTTCATACCCCTTAATTTCCTTGGGCAATTCGCCCTTGCGTTGCGGCAGGTAATGGGGTACTGAGTACATCTATTTTTTGAAACAATGAAATCATCCTCATCCTCTCAGCCGGAACACCCTAAACATTGTCCCCGTGGTCACAAACACCTTTCGTGGTCCCCTGGAGACGATGATGTGTATTGTTGGGATTGCAATAGGACGTATCCTATCTCCAAATGTTTTGGCCAGCGTAGATTTTCCCAAGAAGATTCCGATGATTCCACCAACCATGAAGCTGGCGACTAGCCCAATTGACCTCGCACAGCTATTATTGCCGTGTCTACGATAAGTTACAGAACTTCGCCATCAACTTCCTCTTGCTAAGATGCGATTAAATTTTTGGTCCTCTCTCCTGTCGATATTTTTCCTGCTATTTGCTATTAAAAAGAAATTAAATCGTTAGGAAAGCAGGCCACGAGGGATGCTCGTCGATCTTCAAGGACAGATTGAAAGAATAACCTATATCAACGAAGAGAACGGGTTCACCATAGCCAGCGTCAAGGTCTAAGGGCTCACGCAAGAATAAGAAGAGATGTAGGTATTTGAGACACAGGCTCGGCTAGTTGAATGAGGACAGGTCATAAACATGGCGTGACTGTGCGGCCAGCCCGGGGTGTGGATGCGGACTACGTCCGGTATCTAAGCAAGGAGGTGTTTCAGCAGTATGGCCCTTACGACGAGATGCTGGTGGGTTGGTTTGGGTCGGGTACTGCCGTGACCCTTTTGGCCTTGATGGGAAAACGAGCTGTGGGGTTCGCCATGCTCGGGCGAGTTGAGCCTGCGTGGGATGACGTCCAGGTGTCCGAACTGCTAGCCGTTGCAGTAGAGCCCGAAAAATGGAAACTCAGTATTGGTGATCTTTTGATGAAGGAGGTCGAGAGGTGGGCCAAGGGGCTGAGGGTTGAGACACTGGTTTTGCACACATCAGTAGATAATTTGCCTGGTCGGAAGCTTTTTGAAAAACATGGATTTTCCGCCTTGAAGGTCAAGAAGGGCTTTTACCCGGAGGGCCAGGATGCCCTCATGATGTACAAGAACATTTGAGAGGGCGAACAGAATCCGAAGTGTCGTTTTCGACATGTCGGCCTACTTGAAGAGCGACCAGGGTGGTGGCGTGGCTTCTGGTGCCACTTCAGACTGAAAACCTACAAGGATGGACTTCATGAAAGTTGTTTTCCATGATGATTTCTATCAGGATTACACGTCAGATCCAGCATCTACCAAAGGGCGAATCGAGGCAATTGTGGAGGTGATTAAGCCTGATGTGGAGTTCGTTGGCGCCAAACCCGCATCTGAAGCTGAGATTGCTGCTGCCCACACAGATTCCCATGTGGATTATGTTCGACGTAGTGGTCTGTTTCCCATTTCGGCCCTAGCCGCTGGTGGAGCTATTCAGAGCGCCAGAATCGGGCTTGATGAGCCGGCATTCGGTCTAATCCGTCCTCCGGGACATCACGCCTCTGCGGACAGTGCCTGGGGGTTTTGTTATTTCAACAACATGGCCGTAGCCCTACTTGCGCTACGAAGGGAAGGCTTAATAAGGCAAGCCCTTGTATTGGATATTGACCTGCATTTCGGAGACGGCACGTTAAATATTTTGGGTGACCAACAATGGGTGAAAATCTATAACCCATCGGAACGCAGCCGGGAGAAATACATCCAAGAGGTCGCACATCTTCTGTCTGGTGTACAAGTTGATATGATAGGCGTTTCAGCCGGCTTTGACTATCACATAGACGACTGGGGCGGGCTTCTTGCCACTGAGGATTATTTCTCCGTTGGTACTTTGGTCAGCCAGGCCGCCTCTGCATGTGGAGCCGGTTACTTTGCTATCCTGGAGGGCGGATACAACCATGACGTTTTGGGTCAGAGTGTTGCTGCTCTGATGGATGGGTTTTCCTCATGATAGGTGTGTGATAGAGGGGTCTTTGGGGGACAGTTGTAGAAGACGCAGCCTCTTGTTTATTCTGGCACTGACAAGGGTTCCCTTTTTCAGTGATAGGTTGGTGTATCTTTATCCTTCTTCTTTTTATTGCCGTCTATAACTCCGAAACGAGATCGTCTCCTTTTGAGCTGCCATGCCTGAAACTTGAGATGTGTCAACTTGAAGTCAAAGACATTCCCGGGTCCTCTAAAATAGACATAGCCGAACAGAATCCCGCCAAGATGATAGGCCCCGTGGGGATTAGCCTTTGCCAGAAATGTCAATGCGGTAATAATGATCGTTCCGTAGCTCAAATACTTCGCCTTTACGGGCAGAATAAACATGAGCAGTATTGTGGCTTCAGGGTTCAACAGTCCAAAAACGACGATCAGGGATAAAAGACTTGGCATCATCCCCGAAAAGGGCATGTTGAAACCTGAAACAGTGCTGAAAGCCAAACCACACAAGGCCCCTCCAAGTGCAGATGTGTAGAAAAGAATCAGGAATCGTCTTGGCCCAAAAGTATTTTCAACAGGCGCGGCAAAGAAGTAGAATACAATACAGCTAATCAGGAAGCTCAGGGGTGAATGCGGATTGTGGATAAAGGGATGGGAAAAAAGCTGCCAGAAATGAAAATGTGAGATGTTATACGGATAAAGCTGGATTAGTGAAACAATCCCAACCTTAAGCCAATGCTCAAGAAGGAGCTCCAATACGTAGATTATTCCGTATATGAGTAAGAGCTGTTTCCCAAGCTGTGTCAACTTGGTTCCGAATCCAAAGGACGTTCTTTCATAACCAGGTCTCATCTTGTCTCACCCTTCTATAAGATCTTGCTGCCGTCTATCAGCCCAGCTTCAACGCACTGCCAAGTGTAGAAAAGTTTTCGTTGATCGTCGGATTGGCAACCCATCATGGCATTAACACCTCGTACTTACATGGCTTTTGGGCTAATATGGCAGGAATTCGTACCATTTTCAATCTCTATTTGGGCAACAGCCCGTCAATCTTCAATCTTGACAAATGGTGGAATGGAAGGGCGTTACGATCTCCAACCTTTTGTTCGAAAAAGCTCTTCCATATCCCGATTTAAGGTGTTTTTCGAATTTTATAGCCGTTTCTTTGCAAAGGCACGGCCTGAGGCGGTTTTAAGGTAGCGTTGGGAGTGGGGGTGTCAGGAAACCCAAAACCTTCTGTTGGCAAAGGCCCTTCCAGAACCTGATTTAAGGTATCTCTCGAATTCAAGTGCCTTGGATTCATTGGAAAACGCCACATAGGTTATAAGCTTCCAGGGTTTGAACTTGGCGGTATGGGGCGATTGGCCCTGGTTGTGGGCATTGAGGCGCTTCTCAACATTGGATGACAGGCCGACGTATCTCTTTTCTGGGAAGGGGGTGCTCTGCAAGAGGTAAACGTATTTCATCAGCCCTGGCGGGAGTGGTTAATCATGGAGCACTTGTTCAGTAACGTTACAAGAAAAACAGCCCGCCTACGTCCACCTTCGCAAAAGCTACGGCGGACTTCGGCGCGCAGCCTTCCTCCTACGTCCTAAAGGGCTTCGGAGGACGAGTCGCTTTGGACAGTAGGGTCCGCTGGGTCATCAAACTGGCTCGCCAGCCGAAGCTTGGAGCTGGGGTGGCCACTTGTGCGAGAGAAGCCCTCCTTCGCCCCTTCGGGGCTTCGGCGCGCAGCCTCCGCCTTTCACTCACGAAAAATTCACTCAACTTGACGCAATACCGTTGAAACAAGCTGGCTCGCCAGCCGAAGCCTTGGCGAAGGCTGGTGGAGGCGGCGGGAGTCGAACCCGCGTCCGACAATATTCCACACAGGCATCTACATACATAGCCTGAATTTTGAGTTTCGTCTCTCAAGGCTCCTTCAGGCAGGATTCTTGAGAAGCTATCTTGTTAAGAGTTTCGCCTCGTGCGTAACAAGCAACCGCAAAAGGCTATCCTGCTAGTCGACGCCCTGACCCGGATTCGCAGGAAAACCCGGCAGGACGCTAGCCGGTACTAAGCGGCTAGAGCGTAATTATAATCGTCTGCGATTATTTTAGTTTCCGCCGTTTTTACGAGCTGGCAGAAGCTCGGTATGCAACCCATGTTTCTTTATCCCCGTCGAAGCCGTTTCGCCCCCTTCATGAAATCGTTGCGCGATCTTATAAGACGATTATGATCTTATTATAAAGGCTCTAGCCCTGTTGTCAACCCTTTCCCGCATCACGCTTTTCACGTTGCAGTTCCCGTGCTTCCTCTCGCTTTCGAATCGCCTGCCGCTTGTCGTATTTCCTCTTCCCTTTGGCCAAGGCCAAGACAACTTTTGCCTTGCCCCTCTTGAAATAGACCTGCAGAGGAATAAGCGATTGGCCTTTCTCCTCCACCTTGCCGGTAAGGCGTTTGATCTCCCCCTTGTGCAACAGGAGCTTTCGAGTGCGCAAGGGATGGTGATTCCCGTGGGCCGCGAAGGGGTATGGGCTTATGTGCATATTGTAGAGAAACACCTCGCCGCCCCGGATCTTTGCATAGCTATCTTTGAGGTTTGCGTTCCCGAGTCTCAATGATTTGACCTCAGTGCCAAGCAAAACCATGCCTGCCTCGTACTTATCCAGGATGAGATAATCGTGCCGGGCCTTGCGGTTCTGACAGACAATCTTGTTGATAACCACCTCCGTGAGTGGTCAGTGACCGACAGTATCATTGTAGGAAAAGGTGGCCGTCTCAATAGACGGTCCATAGGTTTCCTGAATAAGCTTCAGGACCTCTGCGGAAGTCGCCTGCTCCAGCACCCTTTGCACGAGGTGCTTTGACTCCTCAAAGGAAAGCCTACGGACGACACTCTTGATTGCAGGAATGGAGATGGAGTTCATGCTGACACCATCCAGTTCCAGGCCGAGGAGCACAGGAACATTGATAGGATCTCCCGCCATCTCACCGCATAACGTGACCTGGATCCCCGTCGCCTTGGCAACTTCAACGACTCGATGTATCATCCTCAGCACAGCAGGGTGGAGTGGCTGATAAAGGCCGGCAACATGCTTGTTGACCCGATCGATGGCTAGAGAATATTGGATGAGATCATTGGTGCCGATGCTAAAAAAGTCGACCTCTCTGGCAAGCATATCGGCCATTACAACGGCTGAAGGGACCTCGATCATCGCGCCAATCTGAATGTCACCCTGAAAAGGAATGCCCTCCCTGTCCAGAGACTCCGCGGCCTCATTCAGCATCTGCTTTGCCTGAACAATTTCCTCAACCTGGGATATCATGGGAAACATAATCCGGATATTGCCGAAATATGCGGCCCTGAGTATGGCGCGGAGCTGGGTCTTGAAGATTTCAGGCGACTGGAGGCAAAACCGAATGGCTCGAAGACCTAAGGCCGGGTTCATTTCCTCTCCCGCCCACGAAATGCTGCCGGCAAACTTGTCTCCGCCGATGTCCAGGGTCCGGATAGTAACTTGCCTGGCCCCCATGATCTCGGCCAGGTCCCTGTAATTGTCAAAAAGGTCCTGCTCTGAGGGAAGGCTTGGACGATTCAGGTAAAGAAACTCGGTCCGGTACAGGCCGATGTCGTCTCCCCCGTGGTCGATGGCTGACACAACTTCTTCTATCAGCGTGATGTTAGCGCTGACCGTCAAATGATGCCCGTCTGTTGTCTCTGCCGGCAGGTAACTGCTGCGGGTGACCCTGGCCTGAAAATCTTCAAACAGGTATTTGCGTTCATGGTACCGGGTAAGCGTTTCTTCGTTTGGATCAATAATTACGACGCCTGCACTTCCGTCCACAATAATGAGGTCATGCGTCTCAATGAGCTCGGTTGCGTTTCCCAGGCCGAGTACTGCGGGGATCTCAAGGGATCGGGCAATAATGCCGGTGTGCGATGTTTGGCCGCCGAGGTCTGTCATGAAGGCCTTGACCTTTTCCAACTGTATTTGGGTTGTCTCGGCCGGAGAGAGATCGTGGGCCACGATGATGACCCTCTTGTCTATGTCAGAGATCTTGGAAGGCCCTGTCCCAAGGAGGTTTTCCAGGATAAGCTTGGAGACATGGGCGATATCTGAAACCCTGTCTCGAAAATAGGGGTCTCCCATCTGGTTGAAAACCGACTTGACTTTTCCCACAGCGATCGTCAAGGCCCATTCGGCATTAACACTTGTCTCTTTGATCTGTTCAATCGTCCCGTCATAGATCATCCTGTCTTTAAGAAGCATCATATGGCTGTCAAGGATATAGTTGTGATCCCGATACTCATCCGGGACTTCCCCAATGATTCTATGAAGATATTCCTGGGCTTTTGCTACGGCGTCTTTGAAACGATTTATTTCAGATTGGATTTCTTCGGGCTCGACAAAACGCTTTTCTATGACGTCAGTATTTTCCTGCTCGAAAAGAAAGGCCTTGCCAATGGCAATGCCAGGCGATACGCCAATACCCTGGACCACCAGGTTTTTTGATGTAGAATCAGGCA
>JADFWI010000253.1 GCA_015222985.1 Pseudomonadota bacterium
AAGATGCTATCGGCAAACCGTATGATGCTCTCTCTTTGTGCGGTATTTGCATAATGGATGCAGTCACACCGAATCCGGTTTCGCGTCCGGATTAACAATTCAAAGGTGATTGCCGTTGATCCCAGCTCAACGGAGAAGTAAAAGGGCTGACAGTCCTTATGGGCCGTCTGAACTTCATCCAGGAGACGATCCTCCACGGGTATCCAGTACAGACCTTCCATCTGGGAAGGGCCATAACGCTCATCGAGATAGGACTTGAGCTTTTCATGGTCCTCTGGCCGGAGTTCATCGATACGGTACTGTTTCATTTCAGTTCGGGAAACCTGGTCAAGCTTTGGGACAGATCAGAGTTATTGGCTCTGCCATACTTGGTTCCATCGAAATGCCTAGCCTAAATGTTGGAAATGCCTAAAATGCCAAAAGTGCCTAAAGTTAAGAACAGAACGTGCAACCCCAATTTTAGGCATTTCTAATTTTAGGCACTTTAGGCATTTCCAATCTCAGGCACTCATGAGTTTACAAACGCCCGGCCCCCTTCAAGGGTGGCAGATCAAGGCCACGTCCTCTGAACCCGTGAACGCTTACGCTCTTTTGTATCACACCATTAGACCACAATAAAGCAAAAATCCCGCATTACCGTCACTAATGCGGGATTCTTCCTTTCATTAACCAAGCAGATATTACGATTTCTTATCGTCCTTGACCTCCTCAAAGTCAGCATCAACCACATCCTCATCTGTTGAGGGCCCAGGTTCAGCCTGGGCCGAGGGGCCACCGGCCTCTGCTGATTCATCTCCAGCCTGGCCCGCGGCAGAGGCCTGAGCATACATAGCCTCTGCCAATTTGTGAGAGGCTTGCATGAGTTCTTCATTCAGCTTATTGATCTCTTCAGTATCGGTCCCCTCCATGGCCTTCTTCAACCGTTCCATAGCTCCTTCCAGGTTTGTCTTGAGTGTGGCGTCAACCTTGTCACCCAGTTCTTTCATGGACTTTTCGGTCTGATAGATAAGGCTGTCTGCCTGATTCCTGGCTTCAACCAGTCCTTTTTTCTTCTTGTCCTCATCAGCGTGCAGCTCGGCCTCCTTAACCAACTTCTCAATTTCCTCTTCTGACAGGCCGCTTGAAGCCGTAATCTGGATCGATTGTTCCTTGCCCGTTCCCAGATCCTTGGCCGAGACATGGACTATGCCGTTGGCATCGATGTCAAAGGTAACCTCGATTTGAGGAAGACCTCTGGGCGCAGGGGGAATTCCGACCAGTTCAAAGCGGCCCAGGGTCTTGTTGTATTCAGCCATTTCGCGTTCGCCCTGAAGTACATGGATGGAAACGGCCGGCTGATTATCAGCGGCCGTGGAAAACACCTGGCTCTTCTTCGTGGGGATGGTGGTGTTCTTTTCAATCAGCTTGGTAAATACGCCGCCGAGTGTTTCAATGCCAAGGCAAAGGGGAGTAACATCAAGAAGAAGGACGTCCTGGACATCACCTTTTAAGACCCCCGCTTGAATGGCGGCGCCTGCAGCTACTACCTCGTCCGGGTTGACACCCTTATGTGGTTCCTTGTTAAAGATTGCTTTCACCTTTGCCTGGACGGCCGGCATACGGGTCATGCCACCCACCAGGATAACTTCGTTGATGTCCGAGGGCTTCAAACTTGCGTCTTTGAGGGCAGTCTTACAAGGTCCAACGACTTTTTCCAGAAGATCATCAACCAAGGCTTCCAGCTTGGCCCTCGTCAGCTTGATATTCAAATGCTTCGGTCCACTGGCGTCGGCCGTGATAAAAGGCAGGTTTACGTCGGTCTCCATAGAGGCAGAAAGCTCCATCTTGGCCTTTTCCGCACCCTCCTTCAGACGCTGCAAGGCCATTTTGTCATTACGGATGTCGATTCCCTGCTCCTTCCTGAATTCCTCGGCCAGATAGTCGATAATCCTTTGATCAAAATCCTCACCCCCTAAGTGGGTGTTACCATTTGTGGATTTTACCTCAAAAACACCTTCTCCGATCTCCAGTACGGAAATGTCAAAGGTGCCGCCGCCCAAGTCAAACACAGCTATCTTTTCATCTTTCTTCTTGTCGAGCCCATAGGCCAGAGAAGCTGCAGTCGGCTCATTAATGATCCGCAAAACGTTAAGTCCTGCGATCTTGCCTGCATCCTTGGTGGCCTGCCGCTGGCTGTCATTAAAATAGGCGGGCACGGTGACTACTGCTTCGGTGACCTTCTCACCCAGGTATTCCTCTGCCGTTTTTTTCATGGATTGCAGGACATGAGCCGAGATCTCGGCCGGGCTGTAAGCCTTGCCCTGAATCTCCACATGTGCGTCGCCGTTGGCCACCTGTATGATCTTGAAAGGAGAGATGTCTTTGTCCTGCTGGACTTCTTTCGAAGCATACCTTCGTCCAATAAGTCGCTTGACGGCAAATACCGTGTTCTCCGGATTTGTGACCGCCTGTCGCTTGGCCGCTTGGCCTACCAGGCGCTCCCCGCTGCCGCTCCACGCAACCATGGATGGAGTGGTCCTTGCCCCCTCAGGGTTGGTGATGACTTTGGGATCCTTCCCTTCCATTATGGCTACACAAGAGTTGGTTGTGCCAAGATCGATTCCTATCACCTTACTCATCACTTTCCTCCTTACAGCGTATGTTCAACCCTAATCAACTTGCAAAAAGCTGTCAGGTTCAAACTAATGAACTGTTATCTTTGTTTCCGACTTGTCCCCGACACGCTCTGGTTTCACCTCGGCTTTGGCATCCGGCCTTTTTGAAACAACAACCATTGGGGGCCTGACCAGCCGGTCCCTGAGCATGTAACCCCTTTGAAGTTCGTGCAACACTGTATTTTCAGGGTGTTTCTCAGATTCTTCTTGAGCCACGGCCTGGTGGAAATTCGGGTCAAAGGGCTTTCCCAGTGTCTCGATACGGGCTACGCCGAATCTTTCAAGGCTGTCCATGAGCCCGTTTAATGTCATCTCCACGCCTTCACGAATGCCTTTAAAGGCATCCTCATTCTCTTCGTACTCCGTGGCAAGAGCCCGCTCAAGATTGTCTACAATCGGCAAAATCTCTTTGATAAGGGATTCATTGGCGAATTTTCTGAACTCATTCATCTCCCTTTCGCTACGCTTCTTGTAGTTTTCAAAATCCGCCGTAACCCTTTGAAGGCGCTCATAATTGGCTTCAGCCTTTGCTTCCGCGGCCTTCAGGCGTTCTCGAAGGCTTTCCTTCTTATGAGCCTTTTCCTTTGCCTTGTGCGAGGTTTCCCCGTGCAGTTCCTCGGCCACTTCAGTCTCAGATGCTTCCCCGGATATGGCCTGGTCCTTGCTACCGGTCAAAAGGATCTCCTAACATCTACTTGATCTTGTTGAGTTTTGCGTTGATGGAAATTATGGAATCAAAATAAGAATCACACAGGAGTTTGTCAAGGGGCTGTTCAACGAAGAAATGTGGTCCTTGGTTATTAACCCTAAGGATTCACCTGATGGGAGGCTTGTGCGGATCTGTAAAGATTTCCCTGACAAGTATCTCGACCCTCAAGGGTTTTCTGGATCAGGTAAAGGGTCTGTTGTTTCTGCAAGGCCCATGCAGGAGCAAGAAGCGCAGATGGATCAGGATCTCCGGTAAGACGCTGTATGATCATGTCGGGACAAAGACGTTCCATAAAAGCGACAACCCACTCCGCGTATGTATGCTGGTCAATGGTCTGGCAACCGCCTTCCTGGTAAAGCTGTGCCAGGGGTGTCCCTTTTGAGATATACAGACTATGGATCTTGATACCGTGTATCCCAAGGTCTGCAATGGCTGAGGCTGTATCAAGGATGTCCTCCTTCGATTCACCGGGAAGTCCTAAAATGACGTGCGCGCAAATCAGTATGTTTCGGCCCCGGGTCATGCGAACAGCACGTAGAAAATCTTCGAACGTGTGACCACGATTAATTATCTTCAGCGTTCTATTGTGTGCGGACTGAAGCCCATACTCCATCCAGACCATATGAGTCTCTGCGTAGCGCTCAATAAGACTGAGTTTTTCCTTATCGATGCAGTCCGGTCTTGTCCCAATAGCAAGTCCTACAATATCTGAGTCTGCCAGGGCCTCATCGTAGCGCTTTTGCAGGATATCACATGGCGCATACGTATTGGTAAATGCTTGAAAATATGCAAGGAACTTCTTGGCCTTGTAGCGGACAGCCAGTCGTGCCTTGCCTTGTTCAACCTGGTCCCTAATTGATTGGCTCCTGCCTCCTGCGCCGGAGCCTGAGCCCTTACTGTCGCAGAAGATACATCCAGCGGAAGATATTGTTCCGTCCCTGTTCGGGCAAGAAAAACCCGCATCTATGGTGATCTTCTGGACCCTGCAGCCGAATTCCTTCCGGAGATAACTGTTGAAATCATTATAGCGTTTTGCCATCACGGTTCACTAACCTGGATCCGGCGTTGGCGGAACGCCGAAGATGACTGATTCTACCACGAAAGCACGAAGACGCAAAAAGGCAGGACTACACTAAATCGCGGAACGATTTTATACTTGGTTGCGCACCCTTCGTTGAGCCCTTTCCACGGCGCCTCAAGTTGTCATGTTTTGGCCGAAGCCGTGCCACGACACAGACAGATTTACTTACCGCTGCTTCCTTCCGGATCTGACGGGGTTCGTAACCGTCTGTTACGTGGTGCCCGACCAGGGACACCTCTTGGGACATGGAACAATGGACCCGCAAAAGGGGATTCAGCCCCGCATAAGCGGATTTCGGGTGACAGGACACCGCTAGCTTCCCGCCTAGCGCAACCAAGTGTTGTATTTATATCCCAACGGGAGTTCGATTTCAACCGCAAAAAAAAGTGATGACCCTTTTCCCTTGACTTAGGGCTCGCCCAAAAATAACCTCTTCGAAAACTTAAATATTTCGAAATATTGAGTGCCATGCTTGGAAAAAAAGAGTCTTTTTGCGCGGCCGTTGACGCTGTTATCCGCCGTTACCACATGTTGGAGTCTGGCGACACCGTTCTGGTCGGCGTATCAGGTGGACCGGACTCCGTCGCACTCCTTCACTGCCTCGTAGACCTCAGGACTGATTGGTCTCTTGATCTGGTAATCGCCCATCTCAATCACCAACTTCGAGGAACAACTTCAGACCAGGAAGCAGCGTTTGTTGAAAGACTGGCTTCAAGGCTGGAAATTCCGTGTGAAAGCGGTTCAAGAAATGTGGGCTCCTATAGCGTCGAACACCGGCTGTCAATTCAGGAGGCAGCCAGAGACGTTCGTTACGCCTTTTACGATGAGGTGGCAGCCAAGCACTGGGCCAAGAAGATCGCTCTTGGGCATCAGGCAAATGACAATGCCGAGTCCGTTCTTATGCACCTGCTGCGAGGGACAGGTCCCCGAGGGCTGGCAGGCATCCCGCCAGTGCGCGAAGGTCGCATTATACGGCCACTCATAGACATAACCAGGAATCAGATATTGCAGTTTCTGGAACAGCGCGGCCTGGAATATGTGCGGGATCATTCCAACGTGGACATCAAATATCTCCGCAATAGAATCCGCCACCAACTCTTGCCTGCCCTCGAGAATAACTATAATCCCAGGGCGATTTGCGCTTTGACTCGCCTAGCCTCTATTGTGCGGAAAGAGGAGGATTTCTGGGATCAGCAGGTTGAAGATGCTTTTCAAAATCTTCTGTTGGAACAAACAACAGATCGTATAACTCTTTCGGCCCCGGGCCTGGCCGGTTTGCACCCAGCTCTGTTGCGGCGACTGGTACGCTTCAGCGTGTTGTCACTTAAAGGCAACCTGAAGCGACTGGGGCACAGCCACGTGGAAGCAGTGGCCCAACTCACCCGCCGGCCCATGCCTTCAGGATGGCTTGACCTACCCCACCAAGTTGGTGTGGTTCGTGATCGCGAGGAGGTCACGTTCTTATTAGGGAAACCCGAAGAACCACCCCGTTTCCAATATCACATAGCCGGCCCAGGGACCACGTTCATCCGGGAAATTGGAACATTTCTCAGGCTCTCTGCTTGTGAGTCAAGCGAAGCGGCTGAGCCAGGAGAATACCCTCCCACCACGGCATTTTTTGACCTGCAGGCGGTATCTTTTCCGATAATTGTTCGAAATTTCAAGAAGGGGGACCGATTCAGGCCTCTAGGAATGTCAGGCTCTCAAAAGGTCAAGGCCTTTTTTATCAACCACAAGGTTTCAAGGTCAAAGAGACAGCGTTGCCCTCTACTGCTCAGCAGCGGCAGGATCATATGGGTGGGGGGATACCGTATTGACAATTCAGCCAGGATTACGGAAAAAACGAAGAGAGTGCTGAAGGCCGAGCTCCTGCCGGAATAATCGATATCGCCTGGAAGAAAAAGGCCTTTATCCCCGGCGCTTATGGTAACCGTGGAACCCGGACTTTTTTGAGAAGTTACTAAAAAGATTGAAAAGAGTTACATATTGTATTATATTTTTTTTATTGATACTTAAAGCATTGACTGAATAGTCAAGGAGGTCACTTTATTGAATCCTTTTTATAAGAATCTAGCCCTGTGGCTGGTAATAAGTCTTGTCATGATCCTACTCTTTAACTTGTTCAACCAGTCGAGGATCCAGGACAGAGAAATCAGCTATACGGAATTCATGTCACGGGTGGAAAAAGGGCTTGTGGCAGGTGTCCTCATTCAGGGGCAGGAGATTTCCGGCTCCGACGTGAATGGCCTTCGTTTCAAGACCTTTGCTCCCAACGATGCGGACCTCATCAAAATCCTGAGAAGTCACGGGGTCACCATCAAGGTCAAGCCCCCTGCCGAATCCCCATGGTATATGACTATACTGGTATCCTGGTTTCCGATGATTCTGCTGATTGCCGTGTGGATATTCTTTATGCGGCAAATGCAGGGAGGAGGAGGCAAGGCCCTGTCTTTTGGAAAAAGCAGGGCAACACTTCTTTCTGACCAGTCTGCAAAGGTAACCTTTGACGATGTGGCCGGCATAGATGAGGCCAAGGAAGAGTTAGGTGAGATCATCGACTTTCTGAAAGACCCTAAGAAGTTTACCCGCTTGGGTGGCAGAATCCCAAAGGGTGTGCTTCTCATGGGAGCGCCGGGCACTGGCAAAACCCTTTTGGCAAGGGCTATTGCCGGAGAGGCTGGCGTTCCTTTCTTCAGCATTAGCGGTTCGGACTTCGTGGAGATGTTTGTGGGAGTTGGGGCGTCCCGGGTCAGAGACCTGTTTGTTCAGGGAAAAAAGCACGCCCCATGCATCATTTTTATCGACGAAATCGACGCCGTGGGCCGACACAGGGGCGCTGGCCTTGGAGGGGGGCACGATGAAAGAGAACAGACCTTGAACCAACTCCTGGTGGAGATGGATGGATTTGAATCCAACGAAGGCGTGATTCTCATATCGGCCACAAACCGACCAGACATCCTGGACCCCGCTCTCATGCGCCCCGGACGTTTTGACCGCCAGGTCGTTGTGCCTGTTCCTGATGTGAGGGGACGTGAAGGGATTCTCGATGTCCACAGCCGTAAGACACCTTTGGCGGACGATGTTGATCTGGGTGTCCTTGCACGGGGCACACCTGGATTTTCCGGCGCAGACCTTGAAAACATGGTCAACGAAGCCGCGCTTCTGGCAGCCCGGTCTGACAAGGATCTTTTGGAGATGGCTGACTTTGAGGAGGCCAAAGATAAAGTGCTCATGGGAACAGCCCGCAAGAGTATGATCATAAGCGATGAGGAAAAGAAGAATACCGCATATCACGAGGCGGGGCACACGCTGGTGGTCAAAATGCTCCCCGACACCGACCCGATTCACAAAGTCACCATCATACCCAGGGGTCGTGCCATGGGACTCACTCAACAACTGCCCATAGATGAAAAGCATACCTATCCGAAAAAATACCTTCTGAACAATCTTGTCGTGCTTATGGGTGGACGGGCAGCAGAAGAACTGGTCCTCAACGAGATGACAACAGGCGCGGGAAACGACATTGAGCGGGCCACAGAGACTGCCCGCAAGATGGTCTGCGAGTGGGGCATGAGTGAAAAGCTGGGTCCCCTGACCTTTGGCCAAAAAGACGAGCAGATCTTCTTGGGAAGGGAGTTTGCTCAACACCGGGATTACAGTGAGAATACAGCCGTTCTCATCGACCAGGAGGTTTCGCTGCTGGTGTCAGAGGCGTACGAAAAGGCGAAAAAAATTCTCCAAGAAAATATCGATACACTCCACGCCATTGCTAAGGCTCTGCTCGAAAAAGAGACACTGCTGGAAAGTGATATCGATGCCATCATTGCAGGAGCTGTTCCGACTGAAAGTGAATCAAAGGAAAAAGAGGCCAAATCCGAGGCACAGGGTGAAGGCAAAGCACAGACAACAGGGCAACTCCGACCACTTCCCAGCTAGTGCCCATGGACAAAGCATTGCTTTTTGAGCTTCAATGCGGCCCTTTTTCTCTAACGCTGGGCAAGCGCACGCTGATTATGGGTGTTGTGAATGTGACACCCGATTCCTTCTCAGACGGCGGTCTCTTTTTTGACAAGGAAGCAGCCATAGCCCACGGGCTGGCCCTTGCGGCAGCCGGGGCTGATATCATTGACGTGGGCGGGGAATCGTCGCGCCCATTTTCAGAACCGGTGCCGGTAGAAGAAGAGATTCGGCGCGTCGTCCCTGTTATTGAAGAACTCTCCGGCCGTGGTTCCGTTCCGATATCGATTGATACATACAAGGCACAAGTAGCAAGACGCGCCATTGCTGCAGGCGCTTCCATTGCCAATGACATAGGAGCACTCAGCCTTGATCAGGGCATGGTGGATCTGGTAGCTGAAACAGGTGTGGCCGTCGTCCTAATGCACATGAAGGGCACGCCAAAGACCATGCAGGCAGATCCCCACTATGAAGACGTGATTGGGGAAGTCAAAAGCTTTTTGGGCAGTGCGATTCTCAGAGCCGAACAGGCGGGCATTGACCGCACCAGAATCATAGTCGATCCAGGCATCGGTTTTGGCAAAACCGTGACACATAACCTGCTTCTTATCAAACACCTTTCAGCGTTTCATGCCTTGGGCGTTCCGGTTCTGATTGGACCTTCGCGAAAATCCTTTATTACAAAGATATTGGGCGACGGAGACGAGCGCCTGGAGGTGGGCACACAGGCTGCAGTAGCTGCTGCTGTCCTGAACGGCGTACACATAGTGCGCGTCCATGATGTGGAAAGGACAAAGCAAACCCTGAAACTTGTTGATGCCATCAGGAACGCGGCTGGTAATAGTGATTGACCCCATCAGAAAGTGTTTACAAAACAGTCAGGCCGGTGACAAATGACTGACACTACCCCGAAAAGGCGCTATTATGCCATTGCAGCGCCAGCTGTTGCTCTCATGGTCCTGATTGGAGTGGGCCTGCTTTTTTTCGGAAGGAACGACAAAGTCACGCTCCCCATATCCGTGAAATTTACGCATATTCCCCGTGAACTCCTTGTAGTGGGAAACGTTCCCGTGCTGGAGGCCTTGGTCAAGGGTCCTTCAGGTCTTCTGAAAGGCCTGAAGGACTTGCAGTTGAGCTATGAGATTGATCTGGCCTCGGCTGAACCAGGGCGGCAATTCATCAAGATTTTACCTGAGACGATCACGGTGCCCCGTGGCGCGTCAGTCCTTGAAGTCGATCCGGATTCTTTCACAATAGGCATAGAAAGACGCGTGGAAAAGCTGGTTCCTGTTCTCCCTGATTTGATCAATGAACCGGTTCCCGGCTATGTCGTATCTTCCGTAGTAGCGTCACCATCCAAGATCGAGTTTTCAGGGCCGGCAAGCATGCTCGAAAAAATTTCAGCAGTACGCACTACCCCCGTAGATCTGGCAGGACTAACGGAGCCTACAAAGAAGAAAGTGGCTTTGAACCTGCGTCATAGCCCCTACGTTCAACCCACTGGAAATAGCTTGGTTGAAATCGAAATCGTGGTTGAGGAAAAAATCATTGAGGAATCTATCATTACTGCGGTTCAGGGCACAGGCACTAATTACAAGTACGAGATCAGGCCCGACCGGATTGAACTCATACTCAGAGGACCGGAAAATACAATAAAAAAGCTGCTCCAGGGCAATGGAATCCAGGTCCGTGTGGATCTTGAGGGGCTAACACCTGGCACCCATAAACGCCACGCTGTGATTGAACCACCTCTGAACACAACGCTGGTGGAGGCCAAACCTGAGGTCTTTACTGTGGAACTACATGAGTAAACATCCGAGACAAGAGGACTCGGCTTTGGTTATCCCCGGAGGGGATTTGCTTTGTTGGAAGTTCATTGAATTATTGAAATTACAAATATCAAATTACAAATATTTTACCCTGTTAAATAAT
>JADFWI010000254.1 GCA_015222985.1 Pseudomonadota bacterium
ATTGATGATCTCAATAAAGCCTTTGCCGATTTCAAGGTTGAGAATGATACCAGGCTGAAAGAGGTCGAAAACAAGGATCACGCCGATCCGGTGTTGACCGAAAAGGTAGAGAAAATTGCTAAGGATATTGCTGATATTGAGGTTATGCGTCAACAGCTTGATGCTATCGAGAATTCAGTAGCGGCAATACAAGTTCCTGGTGGGGGCAGTGACAAAGAGAAGCCGATATATGCTTCTATTGGCGAACAGCTTTTAGACGTAATAACTATGGGAACTCCCGGAAATCCTAACCGCACTGACTGTGTGGCAGCCATGGAAAGACTTGGGAAAGTCCAGGCGGCGGCTTCGGGTGCAAATGAGACAGTTCCAGAAGAAGGCGGTTTCCTGGTTGGTACTGATGAAGCTACTATGCTTGACAGGGGTGCCGTTTCAACAGGCTTGCTTTCACAGAGGTGCTTTAATGTAACAGCGTCAGGTGATAGTGATAGCCTGAAATTGAACCTGATTGACGAGTCAAGCCGTGCCAACGGTTCAAGATTCGGCGGCATCCAAGTTTACATGAAAGCTGAAGCCGACACCGTTACAGCAACTAAACCTAAATTTCGTGAAGCGGTATGGGATCTTAATGATTGCATGGGGATTATGTATGCTACCAAAAATTTGCTGAAGGATGCTGGTAAGTTGACTACCGTAGTCAATAAGTGGTTTCCGATGGAGTTTGGTTTTAAAATCGATGATCTGATTGTCAATGGAACTGGTGCAGGAATGCCGCTCGGAATTGTTGGTGCTGGATGTACTGTAACTCAGGCAGTCGAAACTGGACAGGTTCGATCAAGTACGAAGATCAAATATGAGAATATCGCTCATATGTATGCGCGGCTACTCAGTTCAAGTGATCCGAATGCTGTGTGGTTTGTTAATCGGGCACTTTTACCTTATATCATGTTGATGACTATTCCTGTTGGTACTGGCGGAGCGCCTGTTTTCTTGCCTCCAAATGGTGCAGCGGGACAACCCTATATGACATTGCTTAATAAGCCGATTATTCCTATTGAGCAATGTCAGGCGCCGGGGACCGCAGGAGATATTATCCTGGCGGACTTGAATGAATATTTGTTGCTTACAAAGGGCGGGATTGAGGCATCTTCATCTATCCACGTCAGATTTATCTATGATGAAATGACACTCAAGTGGGTTTATCGTCTTGATGGCGCTCCTCTTCGGAATAAAACCCTGACGCCATTTAAGGGCAGTGATACCTTGGGACCCTTTGTGGTATTGGCCGCAAGCTAAATCATAATCAGGGGGAGCTATCCCCCTGATACAAATAAATGGAGGTAAATAACTATGTTAGCAGGAAAATATAAAATCGTACCGGTTGGAAATGATATTGATTTGAGTTCAGCAGCCGCGAATGACTGCGACTCAATCAACATGAAGAACTATCACAAGGCAACCTTCATTGTAGGATTTCAGGATATTGGAGTAGCAGCTTGTTATGTTGCTCTTTATAGCGGTGCTACTAACGGCGCCAAGACCTCGGCACTGACTTTTAAGTATGCTTTTGGGGGTGCGGCTCAGGCAACGGCAAATTGTGATGTCCTGGCGGCATGGGCTGAATCAGCCATGCTTACCGTTGCTCATGCTACGTATGATAATTACATGCTGGTTATCGAAATCGATGCATCCAAGATGGATACGGCAAACGATGAGGAATGGCTGACCTTGAGTTTCTTGGATACTGACACAAACCTAACCGGAAATGTTCAGGTTCACGCAATCCTTGAGCCGAGGTATCCGAGCGGACAGTCAGTAACGGCATTAGTATAATTTAACCCTTTGCCCTGCCTTCTCTGGGGGCAGGGTACTCGAAAGAGTAAAGGAGCTTTAAAATGGGTAGAATAAAATGTGAGTACAACTGGCAAGGGACTAATCGTCAAGTGTTCTATGATGGTGCAACTTTTGAGACATTAATGGCTATGTTCCCTGTGGCGTTTTGTGAAGATTTTTTGGGAGCTTCGGGGAGTGGCCCCTTCGATGGCACTGTTATGTGGGGTGTTGTTGATGTCGGCGACGCAACTGAGGCAATCGTCGATGATTCTGCGAATGGGCAATTTTTGTTACATCTTCATGCTACAAGTGAAGCCGAGGATGCCGTTCTCTACATGAGCAACAACAAAACATTTGATGTTGGTTCTGGCCTAATCTTTGAATGTAGACTTGATATGGCTGTTGTGCCCGGAACTGGAGTTTGTGCAGTATTCGGAATGTGCGGTGATCATAATCTTGACAAAGATTCTGCTACTGAGCAGGCATGGTTTAGATTGCAAGCAAGTGCAGTATTATTGACAGAATCAGATGATACTACTAATAACAATGACGATACGGCTACCGGGATTACTCTTGTTGCCGGGACGTATAACATTTTCAGAATTGACTTTACAGACATATCAGATGTTAAATTTTTTGTCGATGGCGTAAGGGTGTCTGCATCTACAACTTTTGACATGAGCAATTTGACAGCGGGCGAACAACAAATGCAACCATATTTCAGCCTTGATAAGGCAAGCGGTACTGCCCTCGGTGATCTCAACATTGATTATGTAAAAATCTGGAGTGATAGGTCATAAAGAATATGGGGAGGGCCAAACTCTCCCCATTATGAGGATTGCCATGAAACGACTACTATTGTTAACCGTAAGCCTTTTGCTGTTATTTTGTACTTCAGCCTTTGCGGGTGAAGTCTACGAAACAGCGGTAATAAGCGCAAACGCTACATGGACTGATGCATTATATGTTGGGCCTGGCCGTAGTCTTGATGTCTCAATTTATAAGCTGAATAGTCCGGTTGCAACTATCAAGTTATTTAAGAAATTTGATGAAGAGACAACATGGGATCATGAAGTAGATTCGTGGGATGCTGCGACTTTATCTGTAGATGAGGAGAATATTACAAGGGCTGGCGCAGGGGGTGCATGGTATCGCATCGGATGTGCGGCCGGGGATTATACTTCTGGAAATTGTACCGTAAGAATTGGTCAATATTATTGATAGGGTAAATGATGAAAGTAGTCCAGGCTGTAGCGCCGACACTGGAACCAGTGAGCCTTAGTTCTCTAAAATTGCATCTCAGAATTGACTCAGGGTCTTTTGCTGACAATGTCGATGAAAGTCAATCCCTTGCACCAGATCAGTATGTAGTAGCTGACAATTATACGACTCACGTGGGCACAGGGATAGAGGTTTTGGGGCATACAGCTCTTGTGATGCTTAATAGCGGCACAAATGGAGCGACCGGGACGGTTGATTGCAAGATTCAGGAATCAGACGA
>JADFWI010000255.1 GCA_015222985.1 Pseudomonadota bacterium
ACGAATTTTCCGGCAGCCCAGGCCGTAAGTACTGAAAGGCCTTCTGTGTCTACAACGACTAACCATGCAGGAATCCGGCTCGCTTCGATCTCGCCCGACACAATAAAATAGGTTAGCGAGAAATTGCAGGTCACCAGTACGGGCGAGTCCTCCTTTGGTCCTCCGATTTCGTAAATACCGGGAGATGTAGCCATGGGGCGCTGCGGGTCTGTATAGATGTTCATACGGGCCACAAGGAGCGGGAAGAGGCTATGACCTTGAAGGTCTGAAAGCACAATGATTCCACCGTATTTTGCCACAAACATACCGGCGATCAAGGTCTCTTGCATAAGATCATCGGTCATCTCGCATGGCAATGTAATGGTGGGAAAACCGAGGGGACGGTGTTTCTTGACAATAGCCCCACGGCGGATAGCTATCTGGTCTTCAAATGCCTTCCTGGTAGTGCGTGCTCCAGAATCGATAACTAGGTCTTTGAGTCCGTCTTCTGTCAACTTCGTGGTCAAATCCGAAACGTCGTCGATACCGTCTCCCTTAACTGCCAAGGGACAGCCATGTTCTTTGGCAAGGTCGGCCATGCTGTCCACGTTGTCCCTGGTCGCTGCATAGATGAGCGGCTTGCGATCAGCGCATGCCTTAAGCCCTGCTTCCATCACGCTGGCATCCGTGGCCATGAGGATAATGCCACCGTCTGTCTCATTTTTTACCCTCGCAGCCAGGGCTTCAAACTTTCCAGTATCGCTAGAGATGGACTTTGCAGCCACAAGGTTAGCCCTCAGGATCAGCCCCACACGTTCGTATTCCAGTGTCCTGAGCCGTTCAAGCCGGCCAGCCACCTCCTCGTCAGCCATCTCATCCGTGACAAGGACAGCTAGCCCAGGGGGATTCAAGAACGTCTTCTCGTGACGAAAGAGCACGGTTTCACCGCCTATCTTCAGTTTCCTGTCCCCGGTTCCAATCTCCACCACTCTGATGGGAGGTGCTGAGGCGTCAGCCAGCTCTGCCTTGGTCTCTTCTGAAACATAGGGGCAAGCACCCAGCTCTGCCTTGCCCGCAGCCAGGTTCATGGCAAAGGCCAGGCAGGTTGGCACCCCGCACTCCCCGCAATTGGTCTTGGGCAAAAGTTTGTAAATCTGAATTCCTGTTAAAGCCATATCTTCCTCCGTTGTTAGTTATTGGTCATTTGTCATTGGTCATTAGTGAGAACTTGCAGGCTTCGCCCCAAAGTGTTGGAGTAGTGGAGTGTTGGAGTAATGAAGTAGTGGTACAAAAAATGTGTCATTATTCCATCACTCCAGTACTCCAATTTAACACTACTCCAACAACGGATCCATGGACAACGCCGGGTGGCCCTTCTCCTCCAGGAAGGGAAGGATTTCTTCTTCGGAAGTCCCTACGGTTTCATCGGCGATCATTTCAGGCAGGTTTGGGACACCGATCTCTTCCGCCTGTTGCTTCAGACGATCCGCAATTTCTTCCTTCAGGCGCTTTGGCATCCAAACCAGGCGCTTGATCCCGCCATCACCCAGTAACCATTTTCTCTGAGTGATGTTGTACTTACCATGCCCCACAAATCCGGGCACGCTCATCCCGCCCCCGATGGTTCCGGCAAGGGTAGTAAATTTCATGCCACAGGGAGTCATCCCCACATAATCACGATCCACGGTCATGACGCCATTGCATATGGGAAGTATAGCAGCAATGCATTCGCAGCAACCGCAGGTCGTCATGGGGTCATGGATAATGCTGTAAAAATTGTAGTGATCCAGGGCCTGGCGTGAGGCCTTGTACAGAAACTCGTTACATCCTTTCCATTGTCCCAGTCTTGCATCGAGAGTTTCCCCCTTCTCTACCGGCTGGTTAGGCCCAGTGGGATTGATCTCATAAGATGCCTTGCAGTCCATCCAGTTGTAGGCACCACAAAGGCCGGTCCTCTCAGGGCTGATAATGCAAACATGATTCGGCGCAAAGGATTGGCAAAGCGTGCAGGAGTAATACGTCTCAGTAGTCTCATCAGTCATCCCTTCGATCCGGATGTCTCGGTGTTCGTACACTTGCTTTGCGTTTTGCAGGATCTCGTTGACCCTATCTTTTTCCGTGTATATTGTAACCTGGACCTTATCGAAAATAGCGCCAAAGTCCTGATGAAACTTGGCATGCAGAATATCTCCGATGTGTTTGAGCTTGAGACCTTTTCCGGCCGCAGCCTTACTCATTCTTATCCAGGCGATGTCTCGTTGACCGATGTGCATAAGGCCCTGGGCGTAGTTCACAAAGTGGTGAATCTGCCTTTCAAGAATCGGCTCAAAGTCGTCCTGCATTTTCCTTCCCGCGACCTCAGCTACGATGGCCAACGGAAGCCTTGCCCCTGGCTCCATGTCACCTACATCAGGCCCGATGAGTTCAATCCTGCCGTCCTCGACTTTGTCCATATCCTTTGTCGTGACCAATTCCACAGCCTGCGTTCTACCGCCACCGCATTCCAGGTAGAGATCGTCTTTGCGCACGCGTTCTCCCTCAAATGCAGGCCCGTAGGACACCGGTATGGGAATCTCTGCCACGGTGACCTTCAGGCCCCTAACCTCGACAGCCCTGGCCACAAGTTGGTCATGGGGGACATCGGAGACCACATGCTCATACGTGCAGATACCAGTAGGCAGTATCTCCGGGATCGGCGTATCGGCGATAGTGGGAAAACCATAGTTGACACAACCGAGGGCGTTGGCATACCACTCATCAGTGACCGTGCCTAGGGGCATGGCAAAGGCAAAGATCCGGTCCTTATTGTAAAAGAGAATGTTCCTAAAATCCCCCGGTTTTACGCTGCCAAAGGACATGGCTGCCCTGGTGGCAAATCCCCCGGCAAACACGGCTGCCGTACACTCGGGTCCAAAAGAGACAAGACGTGTGCCCCATCCAATCTGTACCCCTGCTTCGACCAACTGCTCAGACATGGTCCGACCCTGATGATCTCCGCACATGAAGACGTAAAGGTTCTTTTCCCGAAGCTCCTGGGCAAGCTGGACAGCGATCTCTTTGGTCGGCGCAGCTCCGAGAACAGCTGCAAAACCAGGGGCGGTGCCGTCCACGAATTCTACGCCGCGTTTACGCAATATCACATCATCGGCCGCGCCCAACCAGATGGTTCCGTTGGAAGGGTCTTCCGTTTTAGTGTAGAAATCCGGAAACTCTAGATAACGTATGGCCTCAATGATCTCTTCTGCAAAAAAGGTCGCCATACCGGCTTCCAGGGCCGGTGCCAGGTAGGGAAGCCATAGATGTTCTGTCACCGGGTCAGGGACCAACGACCTGCACCGCTCAAGGACCTCTTTAACATCTCCAAGCTTTTTTACGGCAATACCCGTGATCCCATAGATAATGGGCAAATAATAAGTCGTGTTCGGAAAGCCGATTTCTTGATTAGGCCCCCATCCTTCCATGGCTTCTTGATATTTGGCTTCTGCCCTTTCCACAATCTTGTGGGCGCCACGAATCGCTGCTGAGCAAATTATTTTTGACACTTTCTACACCTTTCTTGAAGTTGACGTCTATCGTCTATCGGTTTCGATGCTCGTTACGTGTTACGTGGAATGTGCAACGACTTAAATTCGCAGATCTCAGAGGCGAAAGACGACTAACGATCTACGAAACGAGCCGCGCAACCCTTTCACGAATGCCAGAAAAACGAAAATCAGTTCGCCGTCAGGTCATTCATAAAACCCCTGACCAACTCAATGGCATCCGGGTGCCGCATGATCAGGATGTCGGCGCCGGCCAGAAGGAATAACATCGCTGTTATGGCCTCAAGCATAACACCCCTCTTTTCAGGATCTCCCAACAAGGGGGCCTCCTGTTGGCTCACTTTTGCCTCTTTGATCTTCCAGACCTCCTTGGCCAAGTTACACACTATCGGAAACTGGAGCCTTTCATCTTCCTGTGTGAGAGCAGCCATGCGCACCCTCTCCATGACAGAATAACAGTATTCCAACCCGTAACCCACTGACGCCACTGTGGGGTCCACCAGTATCCTTTCATCAGGAACCCCAAGGTTTCCCACCAGGATATTGAGCTGTTTGGCCAGGTTTATGTCGGTTGGTGATGAGGCACCAATGGTGTGCTGAAAGGCAATGGCTGCCGCGCCGAGAACCTTGTAGCTTTCTTCTTCGACTGGACCTAGAACAAGATTCTCTCCGGCACATGCCTCTGCAACCATTTTCAGAACCTCTGTATCCTTTTCCAGGTTGCTACTGCCCCATATGATGAGAGGGACATCTATGGCAGCCGCCACTCTCTTGGTGGCTTCCACGGCTTGCTCTGCCGGTGCGTTCTGGGCATTGGGATCTGTGCTGACAAGCTGCAGGGCCACCATTTCTGCCCCGTACGATGCCACACATTTTTGGGCCCATGCGGCAGGGTCGTGGACAACATCAGCAAAGGGGGCCAACGCCGCCTCGGGCCACTCCTCAGGTGGTACATCACATACCTCCATGGCTATCCTCGGCATATGAGTCATATTTCCCTCAAACAGGTAGAATGGATAGCAGGTCTCTCCGCCCACAGTCACGCGGCTTGGTTCTTTTCCCAGAGCAATTTCCCTGATGGCTCCGTTGTAAGATATCTTTGGTATCTCAAATGCCATGACAACTCCTTTCCATATATGATTTGTGATTGATGATTGGCTGTTTAAGGATCAAGATCTCCCTCTTGCCCCTGGTGGATCAATCCTCAACTGTCAACTTTCAATCATCAATCCTTTACACTCCGGCTTCATCCAGAATAAGTGGTATCTTGCTCTCCCAGCCAAGGGCCATGATATGAACACCATCGCAAAGATCCTTCATCCCCTTGATCAAGCCAACAGCTAACTCCATACTGGCCTGGGCCTTGTCCTCGGCGCCCTTTAGCTCCTGGATCAGGGGTTCCGGAACGAATACGCCGGCTACGTTCTTGTTCATATAACGGGCCATACCGACTGACTTGAGTAGAATAATACCCCCCAGCACCTTTGTATCAAATCCCTTAATGCGTTTCATGAATTTTTCAAAGGCGTCCAAGTCATAGACGCCCTGGGTCTGAAAAAACCTCGCGCCTGCCTCGATCTTTTTCTCCATTTTCATGATTTGAAGATCCATAGCAGCCTCGTTATCTGCACCAGGGTTTACCACTGCCCCGGCAAGAAAGTCGGGCGTTCCCTTCAATTTGTTACCGACCATGTCATATCCTGAATTAAGCCTTCCTATCACATCCAGAAGTGACACCGAGTCCAGGTCAAAAACAGGCTTTGCCCTGGGATGATCCCCCAGGGTCGGATAGTCCCCGGTGAGCGAAAGCACGTTTCTGATCCCAAGCACCCAGGCGCTCAGCAGGTCCGACTGCAGGGCAAGCCTATTCCGGTCCCTGCAAGTGACTTGAAAAACAGGATCGA
>JADFWI010000256.1 GCA_015222985.1 Pseudomonadota bacterium
GATTACCAGAACTTTCGTCTTTAAAATTCCTGATTTTGGATGATCTTTTGTAGATTATAGGCATAAACCGATTTATCCCGGCGCTTTCGCAACGTCCCTTAGAACAAGTTCATTCAGAAATGGCGTTCCCTAGAATAAACATTAGCTGATGGCAACCCATCGACCCAAAGGAGGTAAAGAGCAATGACACAGCGAGAATACATCGATTTCAAACTTTACCTGACTCGTCCTCCAGAAGGGCAGGACACGTGTCAGGTGGCCTTGCTACCCACGCCGGAGGTCGGTGAGACGATCACGCCGGTGACAGTGTCCGCCGAGAAAGGTCCATCAGCAGACCAGCTCCCCTATCTCGCCGGTAAGAGCATCACACTGCGACAACTGGTTCAATTTGGCAAAGGGCTCGCGAACTGGCTGCTACCTGAGGATACGATTCGATCCCTATTTGCCGAGGCGCTTAAGCGCGCAGGAAATGAGGGCGGTGTAAGGTTACGGCTGATCATAGCAGATCATAGCCTCAAGAAATGGCCGTGGGAGTATGTTTACTTTGATCCCCTAAATGGACCAGATTCCATGCGTGGGTTTCTTGCCCTGGAACCGCGTATCTCGATTGTGCGACATGAACCTCTGCCATTCCCGCATCCCGAACCAGTCAAAGAAAAAATGGTGCTTACAAATTTGCGGATGGTGGTCGCAGCGGCCTCACCCAAGGGTCAAAAGGAACTCCAGATAAAAAAGGAAGTTTCGACAATCAAAAAAGCGCTTAAGGATTTCAACGTCGAGGGGATACACATCGCGGTAGACCTACTAATGGATGCTACTCCTCCTGAGGTAGCACAGGCGCTTCAAGGTACAAGCTCGACATATCTATTCCACTTCGTTGGCCACGGGATTACCGAATCAATGAGTGATCCTTTCACTCGTGGCGCAACTAAAGAAGAGGGTTACCTCTTTTTTATTGAAGACAAGTCGACCAAATCAGAGGCCAAGGTGGGAGCGGACGACCTTGCGAAATATCTGCAGCAAGCCGGGGTGCGGTTGGCGGTTATGAGTGCCTGCTATTCAGGGGCCCGTAATGAGCGTTATCCCTGGGACAGTGTTGCTGGTGCGTTCGCCGCGCGGGCTATCCCTGCCACCGTAGCCATGCAATACAAAGTCATCGATTCCATAGCCATCAAATTTACTCAGGCCTTCTACAGCTCCCTATCAAGCGGTTTGTCGATAGATGAGGCGATGAGTTTTGGCCGTCTGTCCATGTATGAAGAGGCAGCTGCCGACCTCGATAGTGTCGTGAACGTTGAGTGGGGAGTTCCCGTATTGTACAGCCGTTTACCGGGTGGCATCCTTGTTCCTGAACTCGCTGAACGTGAGACGGAAACTGCCAAGCAGATCCGTATGGCAATACAACAAACTGTTGACACCATTGAAGAGACAGGGGAAGTCATAGGAATTAAAGGAAAACTCGAAAAAGGATCTTATAAAATTAAGCAGAAAGTGGGAACTATCAAGGGTGAAGGAAAACTTGTGGGATGGGAGACCAATTCTTTATAGGTAAACAGCATGATACTCATTTTGGAAATTTATTTTTTTAGAATGATCAATAGCGGAAGAAAAGGAGGACTCTGTAATGGGGGCATCGACATATCGGTCTTATGAGGAGGCAGCCAGTGATTACTTGACCAAATTTCAGGCCTTGCGTGATGCGCCACCCTCGAAATCAGATGCTGTCACTCGCGGCGCCGGTGATATTCAAGCGGATGTTTTGATAAATCGAGCTGACGAGATCGCAGACGTGTCTGCAAGTATGGTATCACTGTCAAAAAATTACATAGAGGCGCCTGACCCAAAACTGCGTGAAGGGATAAGCGGGCAGTTGTTGGCTCAGGCTGCGGCAGAGCTTCAAGTGGCGACTGAACTTCTCGAGATCGCCGAGGAAGGACAAACGGGCCAGGTGGCAACTCGTACGACGCGTTCTACACGAGGAATGGCCTTGCGAGATGCCATCAATATGCTGGAGAAGTCCATGGCAACGCCTGTTTCCGCCGGCTTAAACCTGTCTACCGAAGTCCGACGCGCGGGAGTTGCTCCCCCGGCCACGAAAGACAATGCCAAGTCAGCACTTGAGCAGGCTGCCCATATAACCACGGGTTCCATCTCACAGCGTGTAATTGAGCTAGGTGGAGATATGGCTTTTAATTTGGTGTTCAGCACCGAATGGAAGGCGGTGATTGATAGCACTGAGGTGGTTAGCGGAGGAATCGCCAATTTACTCGAGGGGATCAAAGAGGGCATAGGAGCCTTTTTCACGCGCGTTGTGACTGTGGCAGCCAAAACACTTGCAAATGTCTATGACAAAATCCTTGCCTTATTGGGCAAGGATGTCGAAGACCTGGCCCGAAAGAAGATTCAAGAATGGCTCGAAACGATAAAGGAGAAAGGAAAGATAGAGCTTTTCGATGCGCTCGCGAGCAAACTGTATCGCATTGATGACTTCAAAAAAGAGTTGGGAGACTGGTTGGAAGAAACTACGGCAGAGGTAGACAGGATAAACCAGATCACAGAAGAGGTAAATGCGTTGTCAGAGAAATTTTCAATCTTTTTCGGACGAATGAAAAAACTCTCAGACATAGCCGGTCTGGCGAAGTTCATTAAGGCACCCCAAGTAATAGTAGTTCTTACGGGAGTGCGGATTGCTTTGCTGGCGGTCTTAGTATATGGGGGTTACGACTATGTAGGCTATAAGCAGATGAGGTTTCCTAATCTTACTAAGGGCGTGGCAGAGGTAATCCAAGAGAATCTGGTGCCTCAAGAATAGCCAGTCAGATCTTCACAAAGTGCTCGATCGGTAGGATGTGAAAGCGTATTGAGAATAGTCCGTTAAAAAACTGACAAAGAGGTAGATACTATGAAATGTCCGATATGCGGCCATACCGCAATTCCTGAAGACATGACTACCTGCCCGCAATGCAGAGTGGAACTTCCGAAAGCCCATAAGCCACCAACTCAAATCAAGGTGACTCAGGAAGTCGGCACGGTCGCAGGAGAGGTCACTGGCGTGGAAATCGGGAAGGTCACCGGTGATGTGACTGTCGAAAGTACGGTCAATCAAATCGAAGCCAAGATCGTACAAGGTGATTATGTAGATCGAAAGACGATAGTGTTGCTTGGACAGGATGGCTTGGAGCAAATCGCCAAGATGCTAGTCAAGCTCCAGGGCGCGGACAAACAAACCTTGCAGAATCTGGGAACGCAGACCGTACCGGAGAACGTAAGCCACCAAATTGAGGAAGTGGTGGCTGCACAGAAGGAGGTAGCGGAGAAGGGTGTATCGACTACACCGCAGGCCACATATCGTCTGGGAATGCTGGCTGCCTATAATCGAGATTACAATACAGCCCTTGACTACTTCCATCAGGCAACTCAGACTGATCCTGAATACTCTGACGCTTTCGAAGCTATTAGCTGGCTGCAGCAAAGCCTGGCCATGCATGATCTCCAATCACAAAACTACACAGCGGCTAAAGAAAAGTTAGATGAAGCTCGCAGGGCGGCTGAGCGCACTGATCCGCTTGATCCAAATGCCTTAACACAGCGAGGTTACATAGCCAAAACCCTTGCGCAGATTGCTGAGGCCATGAATGATCAGGCGAATAAACAGAAATACTACCAGGAGGCGGCAAGACTTTTCCGCCACGTAGTACAGTTAGATCTCGGCAATGCCGGGGCTCATAACGGCCTTGGAAACATAGAGGACGCTCTAGGAAATATCGATGCAGCCATCACCTGTTACAATCAGGCTATTGAACTAATGCCAAAATATACAGCCGCTTACCATGACTTGGCAATCGCTTTTGAAAACAAGATGAAGACGGACCCGACCCACAGCAACGATTGGTGTCGGAAGGCGCTTGAGGCATGGCAGAAAACCTACGAGTTGGCTCCAAACGATCCCGGTTTCTCAGCTGACTACATTGTAACCATCGGTCAGCGAATATCTTGGCTAAAGCAGAAATGTGGAAAGGGGGGAGGAGATGATTGATTTTTCAGATTATATACAAGATCGTACATCCGATTTTACCGGCCGCGAGTGGGTCTTCAAAAGCATCCACGACTGGCTGGGAGATCCGGAGGAATCCAGGTTTTTCCTCATCACAGGTGAGCCCGGAAGCGGCAAAACTGCCATTGCCGCCCGGTTGAAACAATTCTCTGATGGGACAGAAACTGCGTCCCAAAAGTTAAACCACCTCAAACCCGGTCTCATAAGCGCCGCTCACTTCTGCTCAGCGCGAGACCGCCGTTGGATCAATCCCCACACATTTACCGAATCTCTGGCGCTGCAACTCTCAGCGCTCTATCCGGAGTTTGCGAAGGCTTTAGCAGAAAAAAGTGGGGAGCGGCAAATCCGAATTGAAGTAACCCAGCAGGTGGGTTCAGTTGCGAGCGGACAGGTTGCCGGGGTGATCATCAAAAATCTCGATGTAAGCGCAATATCGCCCGAAGATGCCTTTATTCGAGTGGTGCGGGAGCCGATCGAAGCTCTTTTTAGCTCGGGATTTGATAAATCGGTTATCATTCTGGTGGATGCCCTCGACGAAACCATTCTTTATAGCGGCAAGGTCGGCATTGTCTCTCTGCTGGCTCAAGCTGAAAACCTATCCGAAAGGATACGATTCATCCTGACCAGCCGGCGGGATGAGCGCGTGGAAAAAGAGTTCTTGGATGCGGAAGGATTATTCCTCTCTGGTGAGGAGTATAACAGTCGTAATTTCGAGGATATCGAGGTCTACGTTAATAAGCGACTGAAGCACGACGAAAAGTTGTCCAGCCAGGCGTCAGAGCTACCTCGCAAGCAGGTGAACGAGTTAGTGACAACAATTACCAGCAAGGCAGACGGAAATTTCCAGTATGTCGGGTTTCTTCTGGATTCTATGGCGAGAGGGCAGCGGTCTTTAACTGAACTGGAGGGGTTGCCGGAAGGACTTGACGGTTTATACCATGATTCAGTAGGCCGTCTCACAACCGTGGCAGAAAAAAATTGGTTGAGGGATTTCGCGCCGACTTTAGGACTACTTTCTGTGGCACAGGAAGATTTAACGTTTTCTCAAATTCAGTCTTTTACGGAACAAACTGAGTCAACTGTCTGGTCAGCTCTCGGCGATCTCCAGCAATTCATTGAAGAGAGAACGATAGGAGATGAAAAGCGCTTCGGGCTTTTTCATCAATCCTTTATTGATTTTTTACATCGGCGAGAGATGGCCATTAAGAAAAAAACGCGTCGTAACAGTTATTATCTCCCGCCAGGCGAATGGCACAGTCGGATAGCGAACTACTATTGGGCTAAATTTCATGAAGGTTGGGAAGGTTGTGATGACTACGGACTGACCTATTTAATCGAGCATGCCTTGGCGGCCGATTTCGATGCAGAAACGCGTGCCGAGGTTTTTGACCGCATACTCACTGACGGGTACATGCAGGCCCTCCTAGATCACTCGGGCTGGCACCTGCCCTTTTTGGAGGACCTGCAATTGGTGGCCACGGTAGATCCCCTGCGTGCCGCTGGCCTTTGCCTCAAGATCATCGAAGGAAATCGCCCCAACAGCTTGGTGCTGCAGCGTTCTTTACGCTTGCTCGTAGAACTCCGTTCCAATTCAGGTCGGATTGGTAACGCCCGATCATCCACCCACAGGGCCATAGATGCGGTTACGAGATTCCTTGCGGAACCATCCCCGGATGCCAACAGGCAACTGACCAAACTGCTTAAAAAGGCCAAGAACCCGCGCGTAAAGGGGGTGATCGCGCTGGCCCTGGGTGAGACCGGCAGCCGTCAGGCGGCGCCGGATCTCCTGAACATGCTCAAGACTGCCAGGCGTCAGGGAAGTTGGGCCGCAGCGGACGCCCTGATTGCGCTGAACGATCCGGCCATTATTTCCGAACTTGTGACATGGTACCAAGAGACGGAAAGTGCCGCGGACAAGGAGCGAATTCTCTATATCCTCGGGTGGATGCACGCTGAGGAGGCACGGAACATTCTGCCGGAAGCCTTGAAATCATCGCGCGCCGTAATTGTGAGACCGGCGCTGGATCTGATGTGGCTCCTGCAGCCCGCAGCAGGCGATGGTGCCTATCTGATCGGACAATTGCAGCAGATCCTGGAGAGTGATCCAAAAAAGCCTGAAAAGCTTGGACCGTGGTCCGACGAGAGGGTTCAGAAACGACTGGTCAGGGCAGTCGTTAAGACCGGAGAAACAGGGGCCCTCGGTTACCTGAAACGTTTACAGGAGCACGTGGCCAGCCGCGGAGAACCAAAGGATCTCAAAAAACGTAAAAAACTGATGGAAAGTATCGACGGCGCAATTAGAGATTTGGGGAGAGGTGAGGGACCTGAGCGGTAGCTTGATGGGCCTGAAGTTCCCCGACTTTTACAACGAGTCTGTAGGAAAAGTCCTAAAACGCTGGTAAAACCCAATTACAGTCCACTTAACTGCTTGATATCATTGACTCCGGA
>JADFWI010000257.1 GCA_015222985.1 Pseudomonadota bacterium
AAAATAACTTCACATTTTGGCATCTCAGCTTCAGCCCATCTTTGACCGATGCCTCATTCCCAAACTCCTCGAAATAGCCCGCTGTTCCTGCGGTGTTGCTCAATCGGATCGGCCAAATCTGAACCAAATCTGAGCGCCAACTCTGCGAACTTATTCTTGCGCAACCCCTAGCCTCTCTTTGCAGCTTACCCCCGTATCTCTTTTCCCCCCTTTCCTGTTGACAACTATGCGACTTGCCATGTTATCATCAAGACCAAGAGATAAACGAGTGTGACCGAAAAATTGGAGGCATGCTATGGCTAGCGAAGACAGCATTGGCATTGGCAGCGTTCTTGGTGGGTTTAAGGTAGAAAAGGAGCTGGGAAGAGGCGGAATGGGAGTAGTATACAAGGGCCATGAGCTTTCGCTTAACAGGAAAGTAGCCGTAAAGGTCTTGTCGCAAAGGCTCTGTTCCGACGAAGAATTTGTTGAACGATTCAAAAGAGAGGCCCGGGTCATTGCTGCATTGAGTCATCCCAATATTGTGAGTATTCTTTCCTATGGGGAAGAGCAGGGGCGCTATTACTTTGCCATGGAGTACATATCCGGCAAAGATCTGGGGCAGATTCTGAAAGAAAAGGGATCCATCCCCCTGCAAGAGGCGCTTTCCATAACAGCGCAGGTGGCCAGCGCCCTGGCTGAAGCGGGCCCCAGGGGGGTGGTCCACAGGGACCTGAAGCCCTCCAACATCATGATCGATAGCATGGGGAGAGCAAAAGTCACGGATTTTGGTGTGGCGCACTTTCAGGATTCGGGCGCCAAGTTGACGCAGACTGGTTTGTTCCTGGGGACTCCGGAGTATGCTTCCCCTGAACAGGCCACGGGGCGCCCCTTGGACGTGAGAAGTGATATTTATGCCTTAGGCGCGGTTTTGTACAGAATGTTGTCTGGAAAACCTCCCATAACTGGTGAGTCTCCACTGGCTGTGGTTACGAAGATCGCCACCGAACCTGTCACACCCATCGGGCAAATCAATACGGCTTTGCCAAAGTCCGTATGCGACCTTACAGACAAAATGATGGCCAAAGAGCCGGACGAGAGATTCCAAACGCCAAGAGAACTCACGGCGGCCATAGATCGTTGTGTCGATGGCTTAGATATTGATGCCCCCTTGGCAAAGAGCAAGGTAGCTGATGTGGGAACAGCGCCTCCGCCGCCACCAAAACAGAAATCCCGAGCCAAGTTATGGGGAGGCATTGCAGGAGTGGCCTTGGCTGTTTTGCTTATTGTGTGGCTTGTTGAAGGTGGTTTCCGTAAGGAAGAGTTACTCATTGACAAAGAAAAAAAGGAGGCCGCAACCGAGCTGGCGGCTGCAAGGGCTGTGTCTGAAAAGACGGAGCATGTTCCTTCTTCTTCTGCGCCGGCAGTTAAAGATATCACAGAGGAAAAGCCTGCTGTCACAAAGAAACGTGAAGGTAAATCTGCCGCATTGGGAAAGAGCGCTCCATTGCCTAAGATTCCCACGGTGCTCATGGTGGTTTCAGGCGATGAAGCCATGGTGCCCCTTGTTCGTACGCACCTTGAATCGATTATTCGCGGAAGCGGTTTGAGGGTCGCCTCCATTTCCGAAATACCCGTGCTCATGGAGAAGATGCAGTTTGGACAGATCCCCATTACTTGGTACGGTGTCCAACAGTTTGTCCCAAAGGGGAAAGCCCACATCCTTTTACTGTCCCAAGTCCAGAAAACCGGATCCATGAATCTCAGATACTACGGACAGACGCAGGAAATGACTACAGCCACTTTCTCTGCTCGGGCGGTAGACATGGCCACAGGAACGTCGGTTGCCACGCCGGCAAGCGGTTCCATCAAATTTACCCTCTTGAATATGGAGGAAAACTTCAGGAAAACCATCACATCTGCAACCAGTGGCATGGGCGCAGAGATAAAGGGATATTGGGAAAAGAGAGTTGGGGGTGCCAAGAAAACTGGTTAGGGTTTGCGAAGAAATAATTGAGGAATTTGGGGATTGCGCCTAGACGGCTTGAAAACATCGCAGGGATTGAGGAATTAGAAACGGGTTCAACGGACAGTTGGCTATGCTGAAAATTTACAACACCTTGACCAGAAAAAAGGAGATCTTTGAGCCCATAGAGCCTGGCAAGGTCAAGATCTATGTGTGTGGGCCCACGGTTTACGATGCAAGTCATATTGGCCACGCCCGTTCTGTGGTCGTGTTCGATGTGATTGTCCGCTATCTCAAGGCCACAGGCTATGACATTACTTATGTGCGGAATTTCACTGACATTGATGACAAGATTATTAACCGGGCCAACGAACTGGGCATTTCGACCAACGAACTGTCAGAAAAGTATATTCATGAATTCTATGAAGACATGGATGCCCTCAGGGTGGAGCGGCCAACTGAGGAGCCGAGAGCCACAGAGCATATTCCCGAGATCATCAGTTTGATCCAGCGCCTCTTTGAGCAAGGACTGGCCTATGAGGCTGGAGGCGACGTCTTTTACGCGGTGGAACGTTTCAAGGGTTACGGCAAGCTTTCGGGTCGCAGGTTAGAGGATATGCAGGCAGGGGCGAGGGTGGAGGTCGACGAGAACAAACGGAATCCGTTCGATTTTGCCCTTTGGAAGGGAGCCAAACCAGGCGAGCCCGTGTGGAACAGCCCCTGGGGAAAAGGTCGTCCAGGCTGGCACATAGAATGCTCGGCCATGAGCAAACACTTTCTGGGGCAGCCCTTTGATATCCACGGTGGTGGCAAGGACTTGGTGTTTCCACATCACGAAAACGAGATTGCCCAATCTGAAGGAGCCTTCGGACGGACCTTTGTGAATTTCTGGATACACAACGGCTTTGTCCGGATTGACCAGGAGAAGATGTCCAAATCGCTCGGGAATTTCTTGATGATCAAGGACATTCTGAAACAGTATCACCCTGAGATGGTTCGCCTGTTTCTCCTTTCCAATCACTATCGAAGCCCGGTCGATTTCACAAAAAAGGCCATGACAGAGGCTGAAACCGGCCTTGAGAAGATATATGCCTTGTTAGGGAGGATGGCCCAATCCATAGGGATCGATGCGCCTGATCTTGATGAAGAAGAACCAGGGGACCTTTGGGTACGGTGTTGCGAGGCCATGGATGATGATTTCAACACAGCCAGGGCCATTGGATTTGTGTTTGACACAGTGCGACGACTGAACCGGGTTATGGATGATACGGGAGAAAAAGGGGAGGCGCTGGATCAGGCAATGCTTAGGTCTGTGCGGGCAGATTTGGTGCGTGTGGGAGAGGTTCTCGGAATTGGGACAGAGTCGCCTTCTCATTTCTTTGAACAGAAGAAGGCTAAGGCCTTAGAGGATGAGACAATTGATGAGACCTTGGTGGAGGGACTCGTCGCTGAGCGGATCGAAGCGAGGCAGCAGAAGGATTGGGCCCGGGCTGACCAGATTCGTGATCAGCTTGCCGCCATGAACGTTGTGCTTGAGGATCGGCCGGACAGGACGATCTGGAAGATTCAGACTTAGCCAAGTGAAATACTGGCATGATGTAATCATGAAGTATGGGAATAGTGAAAACCGCACTGCTTTTTTCCGTTCCAACTTTCCGGTGTTCTAACATGCTGTTGTCCTCTGCCTCAGGCGGATGGAGCGCAGCGGAGCTGTCCATTGTCTTCCTTCAGGTTGATCTCGAGTTTTGCGCCAAAAGGCGACCAATACAAGGCCATTGAAACACTGAGCAAGGGCGTAGCGCAGGAGGAGCGCAACCAGGTGCTCCTGGGTGTGACAGGTTCCGGCAAGACCTTTACCATGGCACATGTGATTGCCCAGGCCCAAAAACCGAGCCTGGTCATTGCCCCTAACAAAACGCTGGCCGCCCAGCTTTACGGGGAGTTCAATACGCTCTTTCCTGAAAATGCCGTCGAATTTTTCGTTAGCTACTATGACTATTACCAGCCGGAGGCGTACCTGCCTGCAGTTGACACCTACATTGAAAAAGATGCTTCGATCAATGAGATGATTGACAGGTTACGGCACTCGGCCACCCGGTCTCTCCTTGCCCGCCGTGACGTGGTCGTTGTAGCCAGCGTATCGTGCATCTTTGGCCTCGGAGCCCCTGAAGACTACCTTGAAATGTGCCTTGAACTCAAGCCCGGGGCTACCATTGAGCGAGATGTGATGCTCAGCAGGCTCGTCTCCATGCAGTACACCCGAAACGACTATGATTTCCATCGCGACACCTTTCGCGTAAGGGGAGACCGCGTGGAGATTTTCCCGAGCTATGAGGATCAAAAGGCCATTCGAATTGAGTTTTTCGGTGATAGCCTTGAGCAAATCCATGAAATAGACCCGCTTTTGGGCAAAGTCCTGAGGTCGATTGAAAAAGTAGTCATCTTTCCAGCCAGTCATTACGTGGCTTCGAGAGTAACTCTGAAGAATGCGGTGAAATCCATCAAAGAGGAACTCAAGGGGCGTATTGATCATTTCAGGGCGGCCAAGAAATGGATTGAGGCGCAACGGATCGAGGAGCGCACTGATTTTGACCTGGAGATGATGCAGGAACTCGGTTACTGTCACGGCATCGAAAACTACTCGCGACATCTGACGGGAAGAAACGCTGGAGATCCGCCCCCGACCCTGCTTGACTACTTCCCAAAAGACTATCTACTCTTTATTGACGAGAGCCATATTGGAGTGCCACAACTGCGAGGCATGTACCACGGAGATCGATCCCGAAAGGAGACCTTGGTGCAATACGGGTTCAGGCTTCCTTCAGCCCTGGACAACAGGCCACTGAACTTTGAGGAATTCACGCAAAAGGTCTCCCAGGTTATCTTTGTGTCGGCCACTCCTGGAGACTATGAGATTGAGAAGGCCAGGGGTCATGTTGTGGAGCAGGTCATACGTCCGACCGGGCTCATTGATCCAAAGGTGATCATCAGGCCTGCTGAGAACCAGGTAGACGATTTGCTCGAAGAAATAAGGCTCAGGGAAGAACGGAACGAAAGGGTCCTGGTGACCACGCTAACCAAACGCATGGCAGAGGATCTCACGGATTATTACGAGGATTTGGGCGTTCGGGTCCGTTACCTCCACTCTGATATTAAGACCATGGAACGAACCGAGATTATTCGCGACCTTCGTCTGGGGGTCTTTGACGTACTTGTGGGCATCAATCTTCTCAGAGAAGGCCTGGACCTGCCTGAGGTCAGCCTCGTAGGCATTCTGGATGCTGACAAAGAGGGGTTTCTTCGTTCGGAGCGGTCTCTGATCCAGACCTGTGGTCGGGCTGCAAGAAATGTTTTTGGCACAGTGATTTTCTATGCAGATCGTGTGACACGTTCCATACAGAAGGCCGTTGATGAGACAAACCGGAGACGAAGCCTTCAGACGGCCTATAATAAGAAACACGGTATCACTCCAGAGACCATACAAAAGGAGATAACCAGTATCCTCACCTCCGTCTATGAGGCCGACTACGTGACCGTGCCGGCGGTTTCAGAACCTTCTGCCAAATACAAATCAGGGGACGAGCTTGAGAAAATCATCCGGGAGCTTGAGGAAGAGATGAAAGGGGCAGTAAAGGATTTGGCCTTTGAAAGGGCCGCAACACTCAGAGATCAGATCAAAGAGTTGCAAGAACTGGACATGGATCTAAGATGAAGACAGAGCGCGGGGATCAACTCGAACGTATTGCCTTGGTTTCAACGCCATGGCCCCTTTACAGCCGGCCTTCTATTCAGCTTGGTGCGCTGAAGGCCTATTTGAAAGGCCGGCTTCCTGATCTCAATATACAGGCCCTTCATCTTTATCTTAAAGTGGCGGAGAGGATTGGGTACAAGCTCTACCAGGCGATTTCGGAAAGGACATGGCTGGCAGAGTCCGTGTATGGAGCTCTGTTATTTCCCGAACGCAAGAAAGAGATCAAAAAGATTTTCTACGGCGAGGCAAAGGGCCAGGCGGAGCTTCGCAACGTTGATTTCGATGCCTTGACCTCTGAGATCAAGGATGCGTCTGATGGGCTTATCCGTGCCGTGGACTGGGCGAGATGCGGGCTTGCGGGTTTTTCCATCTGTCTCTGTCAGCTCACATCATCGCTTTATTTCATCAAACGCATCAAACAGGGGTTTCCTCATTTGCCTATTGTGGTGGGCGGTTCCACATTTGCCGGGGACATGATCCCGGGACTCCTTAAGTCTTTTCCCGACGTGGACTTTGCTATAAATGGCGAAGGTGAACTGCCCCTGAGCGCACTTATCTGTCAGGTGAGGGACTCGCTGGGGAATGATGACTTTCGCCCTATTCCAGGTGTTGTCACGAGGCACGGGAGAGAAGCCGATACCCCTGTCACTTTTTATCAACTGGAAAACCTTAACAGTCTGCCGCCCCCGGACTATGACGACTACTTTTATCTCTTAAAGAGACTGGATCCTGAAAAGAGGTTTTTCCCGACACTTCCTGCTGAAGTATCCAGGGGATGCTGGTGGCGGTCTGCGAAGGGTTCTTCGAAACGTATGGGGGGGTGTACCTTTTGTAATTTGAATCTTCAATGGAGTGGCTACAGATCCAAGGGCGTGTCTCAAATAGTCTCCGAGGTTGATTACTTGACCACAAAGCACAAGGCCCTTTCTGTGGCCTTTATGGATAACCTGCTTCCGCTGCGCCAGTCCAAGGAGATATTTTCCCAACTTGGTGCGCTGGAAAAGGACTTCCGCCTTTTTGCAGAGCTCAGGGCGACCACGCCACGTGACGTTCTCAATGCCATGAAGGCTGCGGGAACCCACAAGGTCCAGATCGGGATTGAGGCGTTGAGCACTCGACTCCTTGAGAAACTCAACAAGGGCACCACAGCCATCCAGAACCTGGAAATCATGAAGCACTGTGAAGAGTTGGGGATTTCAAACATCTCAAATCTCATCCTCCGTTTTCCGGGTAGCGATGCTGAAGATGTGGATGAGACCCTTCGTACCCTTGAATTTGCCGTGCCTTTTCGGCCCTTGAGATTTGTCCATTTTTGGCTTGGCTTTGGAAGTCCGGTGTGGCAAAACCCCGGTTTCTTTGGTCTGAAGGCAACCTTTAATCATCCTTACTATGCGCTCATGTTCACACCTGATATTTGCCGGTCTATGCGTTTTATGATCCAGTCCTACAGGGGTGACCTTTCATATCAAAGAAAACTGTGGCAACCCGTGAAGAAGAAAATGAGGGCCTGGAAAAAGGTTTATGACAAACTCCACCAAGGCCCTTTCTGTTCCCCCATCCTTAGTTTTCGCGATGGACGAGATTTCTTGATCATTCGCGAGAGGCGCTTTCAGGCAGCCCCGTTGACGCACCGTCTTGTGGGAACGTCCAGGGCGATTTACCTTTTCTGTGAAAGGCATCGTTCCCTTAAGAGCATCGCGGCCCGCTTTCCAAAAGCGGGAGAGGAGAAGATCGTGCCTTTCTTGAAAATGATGGTGGACAAGAAAGTGATGTTTGAAGAAAATGGAAGATACCTGAGCCTGGCAGTGCCGGTGCGTAAGTAGGAGTGATACATGATGAGTAAATACATGCAAATGAAAGTGAGCATTCTTCCCTATTACAAGAAAGGTCTGCGTGAAGCCTACCCCGAAATTGCCCGTCGCCTTAGTTTTCTGGACGAGGGATGGGTGGAAGAAGGGCCTTGCCTGTTTGAAATTGTGGGAAGGTTTGACAGACTGCTCTATGAACTGGAAGGGGACCCACCTTTCAGAGAAATCCTTCTTCAGCACAGGACTACTCTGCACCGGTATTATGAAGAGATAGAAGAACAAATTGCCGACTGGCATTTGGCTAAGGTCGATCAAGTTTTGTACAAGATGGAGGACATTTTTGACGAGATAGAAAGGGAGCTGGGCAAGATATGATGTCAGAATCGTTCTTTCCAATATCTGCCGACAATACACAAAGCAGACATTGTGCCTACTGACTCGATGAGTTCAGGTAGAGATATGCTTTCGTTGAATCCACCCAGATGTGGACCGGTGTGAAGAACAATGTCTTTGATTCCTTTCTGAAGTTTGTCTATCTCATCGTCACAATATCCCCTCTCTCTCAAGCAAAACCTGAAGTCTTCTTTGGTCATTTCCTTTTGGTCTGCAACTCTTAGCATCTCTTCCATATGACGATCTACACCCATTTCGTCGATCATCCGGCAAGCAAGCTCATCGAGATTGAAAGGCAGGTCACCGCTAAATTCCGTTTCTACAAAGCCATGGTAGTAATTGAAAAAAATGCCTTGTATGATCTCCTTAAGGATTGGTTTGTCAAAAAGGTCGCGGGCATCCACTGGCTTTCCGTGCTTATCAAATCCTACTCTGGCTCTATTCTTGTTGCGAAAATAGCTGCTTGCAAGCAGTAACAGGCTCAAGATATGGCTGCCAATATGGCGGTAAAGATGCCGGTTCGGGCCTTTGAATGTGATGAAGTGTTCGAAGTCCCTGATGCCCGTAAGACCAAGATTGGGATAGGAGCAGGAATCGAGCCACCTGTCAAGCCTGCCTGCTCGGAACCATTCGTAAAGGCCATGATCTCTTCTTCTGCCCCTTTGAACCCGGTTATGAAAGAGCGGGATGGGGGCGGAATGGACAATGCCTAAAGAGGTCAGCCTTCCCAGCAGCCGGGCATTTCTGAAGATAATATCTTTGAATCCCTCGCCGGCCGGCGGTCCATTTTTCATGTAATCGTTGGCATAGGTGAAGTAATCCCTGTCAGCAATAAAACCTATTGCATAACGTTTTGGATGAAGATCCAGTGTGCCGGGCAACTCTACAGGCATATCCTTTAAGCTGAATACATAGCTATTCTCTATCTTCATGGGCAAAGGGATATTGAACCTCAAAGGGAAAGAATAGCCTCCTTGACGAAGATGTTCCATCCAAAGCGTTTCTGTGATGAGGGAGTGAGGAGAATCGTTAGGCCGGGCCAGTTTCAAGACCAGTAATTTATCTGCTTGATCGAGTGGAGCAACGAGACTTCTTCCGAAAAAAGCGCCGGGATAGGATATTCTGAGGCCCTTTTCATCCAATATCTGCTGCCAGCTTACGCGAGGCACATTGTTTGTGGTGACGTCCTTTAGGCCCGGCCCGTGAACTGAAAACGGAAGGCTACCCAGGGCTTCAGCGCTTACCCTGTGAGCATGTCCGGTGGTTGTGGCAAGGACGTTCTTAAGAGCGCAGTATGCCTGGTCGGCCATGGTCTTTTCTTGGGAATTAGTGATAATACAGGCCAGTGTGTCCGCAGCCAGCCTGAATAGGAAGAACCCTCCCCTTTGAAGAGAAAACTCCGGATCTTTGAGAAGCTCTTCCAGGATGAGAGTGGTCTCCGGGCCAATAATCTCAGGATTGGATTCGGCCAGGCACTGCAAATCGTAAACAGCAAAATACCTGCTGGTAAAATCACAGGCCTTATTCTTGAGCTTATCCTCTGAATGGGCCTTTTGTCTTTCTAGAAAGGGATCCTTCATGCGTCTTTCAGAAGCTTCTTGAAGCCCTCAAGTGTACCTTCCATGCGGCATCATCCCCAGCCATCATCGCATTTATTACGTTTTGTTCAACGCTGACCTCAAAGACTATCTTTTCATCTCCTATCTTGAATACTGCATCCCCCCAACGTTCTGCCGGAAAGCCAATAGCCTCGCAATCATAATCCGTTCGCATCTCTGCTGTCATCCTGATTTCTGCCATTGTCTTTTTCTCCTTTATCTATCTTGTAAGCTCGATGGAATCGTGAAAAGTCGGATTTGGTGAATATGTCATTTCGACCGCGCCGACTTCGCCATAGTAGCGCTGGCTACGACGGCTGAAAGGGAGAAATCTTGTCCTCTCAATATGTTACACACTGAAGATTTCTGGCTTCGCCCTCCGGCTCGTAGAGCCTACAGCTCGGAGAGGGCGTAGGCCCATACGGACTGAAGGCTCGAAATGAGCCCGCCGATGGCGGGGTTGTCACTTTTCGGATGCTGTAATGTTTCAGCCGCATAGTTTCCCGCAGACGATCCATGAATTTCTTTGGTTTCCGTCCATCGTTGCCCTTGACATGCTCCTCCTTGCAACCCATAATGCCCCCAAATTTCAGGTTCAGCAATTCTG
>JADFWI010000258.1 GCA_015222985.1 Pseudomonadota bacterium
AGGCCGGTATAAGTCAAGGGCAGAAAGTCAAAATTGTTATGTATAATATCAAAACCTTCGGCATGCTCAAAGAGTTCCGAAATGTGCATGCACTCCCATACTTTTGGCATAATGGAGCGGTCTTCTTCATAGCCCAGCGCGCAAATGGCATGCAGCTTCCCGCTTGTTTCCGAATCGCCGGTTGCAAAAAGGGTAACGTCATAGCCTCGCGATACCAACCCCTCGGTCAAAAGGGAGACCACGCTTTCCCACGGGCCATAGTGTCGCGGCGGCGTACGCCAGGCAATCGGCGAGAGCATCGCAATGCGCATAGCTAACCCTTTACGCTGACGGTTGATTGGAACGTGGTTGTTTTAGAATCTCGTCGGCATAAAGCTTTTGCAATGTCATAAGCGAAAGCAGCCAGGCAAGGGTCGACTCGGCGCCTTCATTCTGGTTGATGCCGTCAGCCATCAACCCATCGCGGCAACCACCGGTCTTAGGATCATAGAGCGGCATATTCAGGTCATTGTGTCCGAGAAACCAGTTAAAGCACATGACCGCACTGTCGATCCAAGTTTTGTCTCGGGTGACGTTAAAGGCTTCGACGCAGGCTTCGATCATGGCATTGGCCTCGATCGGCTGCTGGTCGAAACGGGCTTTGGGACCGCCTTGTTCATACCATCCTTTATTGCCGATCGGCACAAAGTGCCCGTCTTCGGTCTGGGTGGTGAGCAGCCAATTGAGGGATTTGATTCCAATGTCGATCATATCGCCGCGCTGCATCCATTGGCCGGATAGGAGCAGTGCATGGGGCAGCTTGCCGTTGGCATAGGTTAAGGTGCTTTCAAGCCAGGGCCAGCTTTTTGTTGCATTTTTTTTAAACTGATTGAAAAGCCTATTTGCAAGGATTTCTCGAACCCTGCGCGCTTCACTGTCGCCTGAAAATTTCTCCAAGTAGGCATGAATGCCCACCAGGACAAAAGCGATGGCACGGGGCCAATCAAAGTGCTCGACTGCTTTCAGCCCGTGGTTGAAGAGCGCGGTTGCCATTGCCAACTGGCCGGGATTCTCAAGAAAGGCCACAGCCTTGCCAATGCCCCAGAGCGCCCTGCCGTGAGCATCCTCGGATCCCACCTCCTCGGTCCAATGCCGCGAATAAGTCATAACATTGCGAAAGCGCTCCTTTTTGACATTAAAGGCATACTGCAGGAAGCTGAGGTATCGGTTGCTGAGGGAATCAAGGAACACATCGTCCGTAGGCAGGTATTTTGGGCCCATGACGGCAACCATCAGCGCTCTGGCATTATCATCGGTGCAGTAGCCATGGACGCGATCGGGGATGGTGTGGGTGGCATGCTGCAGCATACCCGTATCATCGCTAAGGGTTTTCAGGTGATCAAGCTTCATTTCCGGGAGCTCGAAATTTGTGATGGATTTGATGTTTTCAATATATGAGTGTCGGGGGCGGGGGTGCCGGGAACGTTCGAGCTTAACCCCACTAAAAACTTCAAGATATCTTCGGGATACCTCCTTCCAGATCGCCTCGCGACAGAATGTATAGGCTTTTTTGCGTATCGTATGCCGTTTGACGTCGTTGTCTAGAAGGTCGATGATCCGTTCCGCCACGGCATCAGGGTCGTTGAATGGAACAATTATTCCCCGTCCTTCGGCAAGCATCTCGGTTGCATACCAGTACGGGGTTGAAATGACGGCTTTGCCGGTCCCCATGGCATAGGCGAGCGTCCCGGAAGTAATCTGGGCTTCTTCAAGATAGGGGGTTACATAAATATCAGCGGTGCCGAGAAACTCACATAATTCTTTCAGTTCGACAAAACGGTTTTGAAAAATGACGTGATCGCTGATATTGAGTTTGCGCACGAGCTGCTGCAGGCTGATACGGTATTCCTCCCCATGCGCCTTCAAAATATGCGGATGCGTTGCTCCCAGGATAATATAGCTAACATCAGGGTGTTTTTTTGTGACTGACGGAAGCGCCTGCAGTACATTTTCAATGCCCTTCTTGGGGGAAAGCAGGCCGAATGTGAGAAGCACCTTCTTGCCTTCCACGCCGAACTGATCTTTGTAGAAGTTGGGATCAATAAAAGGCGTATCCGGAATCCCGTGATGAATAAAGGCGATCTTCTCCTCCGGCACGGCATAGATATCTTCAAGAAGATCAAAGGCCTTCCGGCTCATCACGATCAATTTGTCTGACAGGTCAGACAGCTTGCGCATGACTTCACGATATTCCGGGGCGGGATCTCTCAGAACCGTATGCAGCGTTGTCACGACCGGCATGCGAAGCTCTGCAAGAAGTTTCAGGAGATGGCTGCCGGCCGGCCCGCCGAAAATACCGTATTCATGCTGTACGCAGACAATATCAATCTGGTTGATATTGAGAAACTCCGATGCGACACTGTAATCGGCAAGCTTGTTCTGGTTGATCTCAAATCGCACTTTTTCGGGATATGGATATCCCTCGGGTTTGTCATTCATGGCAACCGCCCAGCAGTTCATGTTTGGCGCTTCTGTGGATAAGGCCTCAACAAGATCAGTAGTGAATGTTGCTATACCGCACTGGCGGGGTAAATAGTTGCCGATTACGGCAACCGAGCCGATTCCCTCATGATACTGAATAACAGATGCCATACTAGCTGCCTCCCACTTATTCAATTGTCATAATCATTTGATTTGATAGAATTTGTGGTTCTTGCAGTAGCCGGAAACGCCCAATTCAGTTCTACATAAGATCTGCTTTAACGCCTGAGAACACCCGGGATCGTTGGGAAGCGACTCTGTTCACTCCAGAATATGGATGTTCTTCTTCTGGCACATGTCCTTGAGCACTTTTGGCCACACGGTGACACTGACCTCGCCAAGGTGGGCCTTTTTTAGCAGGAGCATGAAGGTGCGAGATTGCCCGATGCCACCGCCAATACTGAGAGGGATCTCGTTGTTTACGATGGCTTTATGGTAGGGAAACTTCAGGAAGTCAAGCTGGCCGGTGATTTCAAGCTGCTTCTTCAACGTTTCAGCGTTGACGCGGATGCCCATGGATGTCAGCTCATGACGGCGCTTTGTCACTGGATTCCAGACGAGAATATCACCGTTAATGCCGTGCATGGGCGTGCCGTCTTTAGACGTTGTCTCTGTCACCCAGTCGTCGTAGTCCGCCGCTCTGAGTTCGTGCGGATAGCCGTCCTCGAGAGTCCAGCCGATCCCGTAAATAAAGATCGCCTGGTATTCCTTCGCAATCTCTGTCTCGCGTTGCTTCCGCGGCAGGTCGGGGTATGCGTCAAGGATATCTTCGGCATGCATGAATGTGAGATTATCGGGCATGTCGGGATACCTGTCCGTTTTTAGTTGGGGAAACAGCTCCTGAACATGGATCTCGGCGCCCTTGAGAACCTTCCAGAGTTTCTCGACCACTTCAGTCAGGTACTGCAGGTTACGCTGCTTTTCAGTTATCGCCAACTCCCAGTCCCACTGGTCCACATAGGCGCTATGATCATGGTCCAGGAAATAGTCCTTCCGTACCGCGCGCATATCGGTCAGCAGGCCCTCTCCTGTCTCCATCCCAAAGTATTTCAGCGCCATGCGTTTCCACTTGGTGGCAGCTTGCACGACCTCGGCATCAATGGGGTTCTCATCATTGTCATTTGAAATGTGGAACCCGATTGGACCACGTGAGCCATCACGGTCCAGGTAGTCGTTCAGGCCACTCTCAGCGTCCACTATCAGAGGGACTGTGACAGGAATCAGATTAAGCTCCTTGCACAGATTCTCCTCGATGTATTGCTTCGCTGCATAAACGGCCTTTTGCGTTTCCCTCGGGGTCAGCAACGAGCTGTAATCCTGCGGCAGGACTTTCTCCAGCTCGTCATAGTCGCCAATTCCAGGGCCGGCTAGATCTGCTTTTTTGTCAGGCATTCTCATATCTCCCAGATGTTTTTCGGATCGGACTGTGACGAGCCATTAGGCTGGGTAGGGTCGCGGGGTCATGTGAGGCGATTAGTGAATAGTTTCAGATAAGCTTGTCAGTCGTAACTCATTTGCGTTTTCTTCAAATTCCTCTTCTTTCAAGTGTCGATAAAGCACATATTTATGAGATTTGCCATTGATCCTGATCTTCCATATGCGACCCTGCATTTGAGATCTCTTGTCATGATACCTGAGACTCTGCTTTGCGGACCAATAAAACAAATTCTTCATGCGCTCAAACCTCTCTGGTTGCTGTTGATGGATAAGTAGGTTCAAAATACCCTACCAAATGGCTGTTCTCTTGTCAAGACTCTGAAAAGCGAAGCCTGGGGATAATTTTACTTGACAGGGAAAAATATCCTGATAATATTCACTTGCTATGAACAAAATAACCAGCAGGATATTGGACATAAATCTGCCGGCTAATCGTTCCGCTTTCCTTTGGGGTCCCCGAAAAACCGGCAAGACCTATTGGATAAATGAACGCTTCAGCGACTCGGTTCTTATTGATTTGCTGAAAACCGATGTGTTTGCCGATTATGCGTCCCGTCCGTCATTACTCAGGGAGCAATATCAGGAACACAAAGGACTTGTTGTCATCGACGAAATCCAGATGGTTCCGGACTTGCTTAATGAGATTCACTGGTTGATTGAGAATAGCCATGTTTCATTTCTGATGACCGGATCAAGCGCACGTAAACTGCGACGCGGTCATGCGAATCTGCTGGGTGGGCGAGCCTGGCGCTACGCTATGGCGCCGCTCACATATGCAGAAACGAAAGGTTTTGATCTGGAACAGGTTATCATTTCCGGACTTCTGCCCCCCCATTTCCTTTCATCAGATCCGGTTCAGGACCTCAGATCCTATGTCGCGGATTATTTGAAAGAAGAAATCGCAGCAGAGGCTGTCATACAGAACATACCTGCATTCGCTGAATTCCTCAGAGTTGCCGCATTGACTTCCGGCGAACTGCTGAATTACACCAATGTCGGGAGAGAAACAGGTGTCAGTGCAAAAGCCGTAAGAAACTACCTTCAGATCCTGGAAGATACTCTGCTTGGTTTCAGGGTTTCGCCCTGGCGAAAGAAGAAAAAACGAAGGCTTGTTGAAACTGAAAAATTCTATCTCTTTGATGTGGGGGTGACGAGTTATTTGGCTCGTCGAACGCCCAGAATCGGCACGCCCGAATTCGGCAAATCGTTCGAACAGTATATTCTGATGGAACTCAAGGCTTACCAGGCCTATAGAAATCCTGAGCTTGATATTCGTTACTGGCGCACAAGTTCGGGGTTTGAGGTGGATTTCATCCTTGGCGACATGAATGTGGCAATTGAAGTCAAGGGTTCAGAGAAGATACATAGCGGCCATACCAGAGGCCTGAAGGCGCTGCTGGAAGAGCATTCGATTAGACGGGCAATTGTTGTTTCGCTGGAAAAAGAGCCAAGAAAACCCCACCCTTCTATCGAGGTCTTACCGTGGAGGGTCTTTCTTGAAACATTGTGGTCAGGGGAACTGGGGATCTAGAGGACAGTATTGCCGGGCGGTATTGGTGTCACACCTGGCTTGCGAGTAGAAATAAACGAGGAAATCCCGGAGGCGCTATCATTAGCGCAACGCCGGGCCACATGGTATTGCTTTTATCGTCAACGTTGGTAGGTTCCGATTAGCTCCGCCTTGGAGAGAACGTGTCCTTCCATTGCCTTTTCGAGCTTGCCTTTGGTCGGCCTGCCAAGATCCGGAAGAATAACATCCAGGGCATAGAGCTTGTGAAAGTAACGATGGCGGCCGATTGGCGGGCAGGGGCCCCCGTATCCAGTACGTTTCCAGTCATTAAGCCCTTCTTTGGTTCCCTCGGGAAGGTCCTCTGGTTTCACGGCCTCAGGCAATCCGGAAACACCGGGAGGGATGTTATAGAGCACCCAGTGCACCCACGTCATTTTGGGCGCGGCAGGGTCAGGAGCATCGGGATCATCTACAATCAGAACAACACTTCTGGTTTCTCCAGGCAGGCCGGACCACTCCAGGGCAGGTGAAATATCTTCACCGTCACAGGTATAACGCGCGGGAATGTCTTGGTTATGTGCGAATGCCGGGGATGTGATTGTAATGGTCATCGTACCATCTCCTTTTCTTATGTTTGTATGGTGGAATGCCTTTTTCGATGCATAGACTCCAGCGCCGGAGCATACGAAAAAGGCCGCAAGTCCTGCCAGGCAAAGAAGTAACGCGGCGCAATATACTCTCACCACACCACAAACCTCCTTCATTTCAGTTCATGAAACCTGGTCCTTTGGGCCAGATCGCCGACTTCGCCAGCCTACTCCGCCGAAGTGGCAACGGCTACGAAGGCCGGGAAGTAGCCTTGGCTACGACGGCTGAAAGA